>NZ_AMZS01000059.1:0-4408 GCF_000314615.1 Acinetobacter sp. WC-323 | reverse complement strand
CATAGGCACTGTTGCAAATAGGCTGACATGATAAGCTAAATATCTTATTTATTTCGAGATACAGCAGATGAATCCCTTCCATGGTCGGCACTTTCAAGGTGAAATCATTCTTTGGGCTGTTCGTTGGTATTGTAAATATGGCATCAGCTATCGTGAACTTCAAGAAATGCTCGCTGAACGAGGTGTGAATGTTGACCACACCACAATTTATCGTTGGGTTCAGCGTTATGCTCCAGAAATGGAAAAACGCTTACGCTGGTATTGGCGTAATCCTACAGATTTACATTCATGGCATATGGATGAGACTTATATCAAAGTGAAGGGGCGATGGACTTACCTGTATCGTGCAGTTGATCAACGGGGTCATACGATTGACTTTTACCTTTCCGCTAGACGGAACAGTAAATCAGCCTATTGTTTTTTAGGAAAGATCTTCAATACGGTGAAAAAATGGCAAATTCCACGGGTCATCAATACAGATAAAGCAGCGACCTATGGCCATGCTTTATCACGGTTAAAGCGAGAAGGAAAATGTCCAGTAGATATTGAGCACAGGCAGATTAAGTATAAAAATAATGTCATTGAATGTGATCATGGTAAGTTAAAGCGGATCATCAGGGCCACATTAGGATTCAAATCTATGAAGACGGCTTATGCCACAATTAAAGGTATTGAAGTCATGCGTGCACTACGTAAAGGACAAGCATCGTCATTTTATTATGGTCAGCCTCAAGGTGAAGTGTGTCTAATCAACAGGGTTTTCGGTCTCTAAGCACTTTTAAAAAGGAACTTCATCGACTCAAATCTCTATTTGCAACAGTGCCAAATTTTTTTGCCTTTTAATCACGGTTTTTGAAATTAGCCAATAATAATCTCTACAGATGAAATAAATTTATTATAATCATCCTGATAACAAAAAGGATATACCTTGTGCGCCATTCTTATCATATTGAAAAACATTACATCGAACGTGCGGGATGGTTGCGTGCAGCTGTGCTGGGGGCAAATGACGGGATTATTTCAGTCACAAGTCTCGTGGTGGGAATCGCAGCCAGTGGAGCATCTACCCATACTGTACTGGTGACCTGTATCGCCGGATTAATATCTGGAGCTGCATCGATGGCTGCAGGTGAATACATCTCCGTTAAATCGCAACAAGACATTGAAAAGAATGATCTGCAGATGGAAGAACGTGAACTGCAACGCCATCCTGAACATGAATTAAATGAGCTAAAAAATATTTACATACAGCGTGGATTACAACCCGCTTTAGCGCAAGAAGTCGCGCAACAACTGACTGCACACAATGCTTTAGATGCACATGCGCGTGATGAAATTGGTATTTCAGATCATACTTCTGCCCAGCCGTTTCGTGCTGCCTTCTCTTCAGCCATTGCATTTACTGTAGGCTCATTATTTCCTTTAATTTCAATTATGCTTCTGCCTGAGCGATACTTAGAGAAAGGCGTCATGCTGATTGGGGTATTAAGTCTCGGAATTATGGGTGCCTTGGCCAGTTATGCGGGCGGCGCCAGTATTTGGAGAGGTTCGATTCGGGTAATGATTTGGGGTATTATTGCCATGTTATTCAGTGCTTGGATTGGATCATTATTTAATGTTGCGGTGGCATAAGATCCTTTTTTGTATAATCCAAATATTCCCACTCCATGAGGAGTATAGATAATAAGTCTATAGAAATACCTGACCTATCTGACATGCTTTATATCAATAAAGCATGTTGTTCTAGGTGAACAATATGCCTATTTTCTATAGTTATAGATCTAAATCATTTCATTTTTTTAAAAAGCATACTTTTTAATACATTATCTTTGAAAATAAAATGGTGGATTAATGCAGCACAAGCATGTAAACCTACGACTGTAATAAAGAAGTTACCTAAAAATTGATGCATCTGACCAATATATTTAACCTCTCTAACACTGCTCAAAAGTGGCAAATTTAAAGAGAATACTTGGAAGTTATCAGTGAAACTCGATAATGCAAGCCAGCCCGCTATTGGAACGACACATAAACTTACGTAAAGCGTAAATCTGACAATTTTAAATAATTTTATTTGATACGGATTAATGATCTCATTTTGAGGAATACTTCTTTTATAGAGAAAAACAACACTCAACCGCACGAAAAATAGAATAAATATTGAAATTCCACCTATAACATGAATCTGGCCCTGCAAACCTGTTCTTGTTGGATCTCCACTCGTCAAATATACAATTACAACTAAAACAAAGGTAATCCAGTGCATTATTATCATAGGTTTAGGATAATTATTGTTCATATTTTTTTCCTGAATTTTAAATATTGATGTGTGTTGATAAAAACGGAGGCTTTCGCTTGGGAGGATTCTAGACAGCCAACCTGTAAAAGTCCTCTGCCATTTGATTTGGTGTCTTAAAATCCAATCCTTTTTGGATTCTTTGCTGATTATAAAATAGCTCTATGTATTTTGTAATATCTGCTTTCGCTTTTTCCCTCGTTTCATAAGTACGATGGTGTATAAGTTCATTCTTTAATATGCCCCAGAAGCTTTCAATTGGTGCATTATCAAAGCAGTCTCCACGCTTACTCATTGAACCTTGAAAATCATATTTTTCAATCATATTTCGATATACATGACTGCAATATTGACTGCCTCTGTCTGAGTGAACAATTAAGCCTTGTGGCGGTTTTTGATTCCGAATAGCCATTTTAAGAGCATCACAGACCAACTGTGCTGTCATACGTTCATTTAGACTATAGCCAACAACCTGCTTTGTATAAAGATCCTTTGAAGCAGCCAGATATAGCCATCCTTCGTTTGTCCAAATGTAGGTAATGTCACTTACCCACGCGTGGTTTGGAGTGCTCACGTTAAATTTTTGCTCTAATAAGTTTTTGTAGACGGGACGGTTGTGATCACTGTTTGTTGTTCTTTTAAAGCGCTTATGGCGCTTGCAAAAGAGTTTATTGACCTTCTTTATTGTACGTACTGCATATTGGCTAATTTGAACACCTTGAGCGTGTAAATGCTTACTCAGGCGAATATAGCCATAGCTTTCATTGGTCTCCTGATGTGCTATTTTCACCATGATAGTCTGCTGATTTCTTCGAATTTGTTTTTGGCTTAAGCCACTTTTCAACCACTCATAAAATCTTGATACTGAAACTTTTAACAGCTTCGCCATCATGGTGATTGGGTATGTATCTTTATACTGTTTCATGCAGGCGTACCTCACTGACTTTCTTTGGCAAAGTACGCTACTGCTTTTTTTAAGAATTCTCTTTGACAATAGTTCTTTTCTTAAGACACTATCAATTAATAAGTTTCATGATCTAAAAGTTATTATATTACATGTATCTATTATAGTTATAGTCATCTTGTTTTTAGAAGATATTGTTGTTTTTGGTGGAACTTTAGCCAACTTATATGCTGGTATTTCTTCTAGCCTAGTCATATTAGCAATAATTTTTACTTGTAAGCTATTAGATAATGATCATCACAAAGACGATGAATAACTTAAATCGCAAGGACTCATTTATAATTACTCTTTTATTTGAGCATTTAATTGAAGTTAAGATTAGAGGGCACTGTTGCAAATAGAGATTTGAGTCGATGATGTTCCCTTTAAAAAGGGCACTGTTGCAAATAACCACGAATGGTAAGCTGAAGACTGTTTTAGCTAAAGGTGCAGCATATGAATCCTTTCCATGGTCGGCATTTTCAGGGCGAAATCATTCTTTGGGCTGTGCGCTGGTATTGTAAATATGGCATTAGCTATCGTGAACTGCAGGAAATGCTGGCCGAACGGGGTGTGAATGTTGATCACACGACTATTTACCGTTGGGTTCAACGTTATGCTCCTGAAATAGAAAAACGTTTACGCTGGTATTGGCGTAATCCTACAGATCTGAGCTCGTGGCATATTGATGAAACCTATGTAAAAGTGAATGGACGATGGTCTTATCTGTATCGTGCAGTCGATCAACGTGGCGATACCATTGATTTTTATCTTTCTTCTAGACGTAATACCAAATCAGCATATTGTTTTCTTGGAAAAATTTTAAATAATGTGAAGAAGTGGCAAATTCCACAAGTGATCAACACGGATAAAGCACCCACATATGGACGTGCTTTATCACGGTTAAAACGGGAAGGTAAATGTCCACCAGACCTTGAGCACAGGCAGATTAAGTATAAAAATAACGTGATTGAATGTGATCATGGCAAGCTAAAGCGGATCATCAGGGCCACATTAGGATTCAAATCTATGAAGACGGCTTATGCCACAATTAAAGGTATTGAAGTCATGCGTGCACTACGTAAAGGACAAGCATCGTCATTTTATTATGGTCAGCCTCAAGGTGAAGTGTGTCTAATCAACAGGGTTTTCGGTCTCTAAGTACTTTT
>NZ_AMZS01000058.1:0-222432 GCF_000314615.1 Acinetobacter sp. WC-323 | reverse complement strand
ATGGCTAAAGCCAAGTTTGAACGTAACAAACCACACGTAAACGTGGGTACAATTGGTCACGTTGACCATGGTAAAACAACTTTAACTGCTGCGATTGCAACGATCTGTGCAAAAACTTACGGCGGTGAAGCGAAAGATTACTCACAAATCGACTCAGCTCCTGAAGAAAAAGCACGTGGTATTACAATTAATACATCACACGTAGAATACGATTCTCCAATCCGTCACTACGCTCACGTAGACTGCCCGGGCCACGCCGATTATGTTAAAAACATGATTACTGGTGCTGCTCAGATGGACGGCGCGATCCTTGTATGTGCTGCGACTGATGGTCCAATGCCACAAACTCGTGAACACATCCTTCTTTCACGTCAGGTTGGGTACCTTACATCGTTGTATTCTTGAACAAGTGTGACCTTGTTGATGACGAAGAATTACTTGAATTAGTAGAAATGGAAGTTCGTGAACTTCTTTCTACTTATGACTTCCCGGTGATGAACTCCAGTTATCCGTGGTTCAGCGCTTAAAGCGTTGGAAGGTGATGCTGGTCAATATGGCGAATCAGCAGTTATCGCTCTTGTTGAAGCGCTTGACTCTTACATTCCAGAACCAGAACGTGCAATCGACAAAGCATTCTTGATGCCAATCGAAGACGTATTCTCAATTTCTGGTCGTGGTACTGTAGTAACAGGCCGTGTAGAAGCTGGTATCGTTAAAGTTGGTGAAGAAGTCGAGATCGTTGGTATTAAAGATACAGTTAAAACAACTGTAACTGGCGTAGAAATGTTCCGTAAACTTCTTGACGAAGGCCGTGCAGGTGAGAACTGTGGTATCTTGCTTCGTGGTACTAAGCGTGAAGACGTACAACGTGGTCAAGTACTTGCTAAACCAGGTACAATCAAGCCGCACACTAAATTCGATGCAGAAGTATACGTACTTTCTAAAGAAGAAGGTGGTCGTCACACTCCATTCCTTAACGGTTACCGTCCACAGTTCTACTTCCGTACAACTGACGTAACTGGCGCGATCAAATTACAAGATGGCGTAGAAATGGTAATGCCTGGTGACAACGTAGAAATGTCAGTAGAGTTAATCCACCCGATCGCAATGGACCCAGGTCTACGTTTTGCGATCCGTGAAGGTGGTCGTACTGTAGGTGCTGGTGTTGTTGCTAAAGTAACTGCATAAGCCCAATACTGTGTTACACTCAAATCGGAAGCTTCGGCTTTCGATTTGCATAATAGGCTAGTAGTTCAATTGGTAGAGCGTCGGTCTCCAAAACCGAATGTTGGGGGTTCGAGTCCCTCCTGGCCTGCCACTTTTTTTTTATAAAAAAGCTTAATTCTGGCTGAGTTGTCATATAATAAGTCGCGAATTCTACGACGAGTAAAAAAATGTCGAATGATAAATCGCGTGACGCATTAAGCGACGCGCCAATCCCTCAAAGAAATAATGCTGCAGAAGTTGTAAGCGCTGGTACTCCACTTGATGCTGTCTTGTGGTTGATTGCTATCGCTTTATTGATCGGTTCAGCATTGGTAAATCAACATTTACCTGCCTATTGGGCACCAGCAAATGATATTTGGGTGCGCGTTGGGGTAATTTTGGCTTGTATCGTCGTCGCTTTAGGTTTATTATACGCCACCCATCAAGGCAAAGGCTTTGTGCGTTTGTTGCAAGATGCGCGAATTGAACTGCGTCGAGTGACCTGGCCAACAAAACAAGAGACGATCACGACTTCGTGGCAGGTGCTTTTGGTTGTAGTGGTTGCATCATTGGTTTTATGGTGTTTCGATTACGGGTTAGGTTGGTTTATTAAGTTAATTATCGGGTAAGAGTGCGATGAAACGTTGGTATATTATTCATGCCTATTCAGGTTTTGAAAAACAAGTGATGCGTTCACTTAATGACCGAATCCAGCGCAGCACTGTTGCTGATAGCTTTGGTGAAGTCCTCGTCCCTACTGAAGAAGTAGTGGAAATGAAGGATGGTAAGAAGCGTAAGTCTGAACGTAAATTCTTTCCAGGCTATGTATTAGTCGAAATGGAAATGAATGATGATACTTGGCACATCGTTAAAGAGTGTCCAAAGGTCCTTGGTTTTATTGGTGGTACACCAGAAAAACCGGCACCTATTTCACAACGTGAAGCTGATGCGATTCTTGCGCGTGTACGTAATACTGGTGAAGCACCACGTCCTAAGACGATGTTTGAACCAGGTGAAGAATTGCTCGTTGTTGACGGTCCGTTCACTGACTTTAAAGGAGTCGTGGAGGAAGTTCAATATGATAAGTCACGTTTGACGTTGACGATTAATGTATTTAATCGACCAACTCAGGTTGAACTCGAGTTTCGCCAAGTCGAAAAAACGATTTAACCTGTTTAGGTTGATAAGCGCCCGATCTGATCGGGCATTGTTGTTCAAACACTTCGGTGTTGTTTAATTTTTTGGGGAGCCTAGCGGCGTCTGTACCCAGAGGTAATTTTCAATGGCTAAGAAGATTGACGGCTATATCAAGCTGCAAGTTCCAGCTGGTAAAGCGAATCCATCTCCACCAATTGGTCCTGCTTTAGGTCAACGTGGTGTAAACATCATGGCATTCTGTAAAGAATTCAATGCTGCTACACAAAAACTTGAAGTTGGTTTGCCAATTCCTGTCGTGATCACTGTGTACAACGATAAGTCGTTCACTTTCATCATGAAAACTCCACCTGCATCTATTCTTCTTAAGAAAGCTGCTGGTATTCAAAAGGGTTCTTCTGTACCGAACAAAACTAAAGTTGGTAAGTTGACTCGTGCTCAGTTAGAAGAAATCGCGACTACTAAAGAACCAGACTTAACTGGTGCTGATTTAGACGCTCGTGTTCGTACCATCGCTGGTTCTGCACGTTCTATGGGCTTGGAAGTGGAGCTATAAGACATGGCAAAGTTAACTAAACGTCAAAAAGCCATTGCTGCTGCTGTAGAAGCAAACAAAGTTTACACTTTGGAAGAAGCAGTACAAGTTCTTAACAGCCTTCCAGCTGCGAAGTTCAAAGAATCTTTAGATATCGCTGTAAACCTTGGCGTAGACCCACGTAAATCTGATCAGGTTGTTCGTGGCGCGACGACTTTACCTGCAGGTACTGGTAAAACTGTACGTGTAGCTGTATTTGCTCAAGGTGCTGCTGCAGAAGCTGCGAAAGCTGCTGGTGCTGATATCGTTGGTTTTGATGACCTTGCTGAAAGCATTCAAGGTGGAAACCTTGATTTCGACGTAGTAATTGCTGCTCCTGATGCAATGCGCGTTGTTGGTAAGTTGGGTACAATTCTTGGTCCACGTGGCTTAATGCCAAACCCGAAAGTGGGTACAGTAACTCCTGATGTTGCTGGTGCGGTTAAGAATGCTAAATCTGGTCAAGCACGTTACCGTGTAGACAAAGCGGGTATCATCCACGCTGCGATCGGCCAACTTGGCTTTAGCGAAGAAGCTGTACGTCAAAACGTTGAAACTTTAATTGCAGACTTGAAAAAGTTGAAGCCTGCAACTTCTAAAGGTGTATACGTTAAAAAGATCACTTTGAGTTCAACTATGGGCCCTGGTTTGATCGTTGACGTAAGCAACGTATCTAAGTAATTAGAAAGAATTTTAAAGCCTTAGGTTTTCTCTTTGAGAAAATCTAAGCAAACTTTGAATTGATAAATGAATATTTATCAGCGTCAAAGACCTCAGGCGAGAAATATTTTCGAATGTTTTTCTTAATCATCCAGTCTGAGTAGACGCGGTGGTGTGATTTGTTCCTCCTCCGCGTGTAAGTCTGAATAGGACTTACGAATTGGGAGTGCATCCGTTAAGGGTGCATAAATCACCGTTAGGAGGTTTTACGATGGCTCTTCTTATCGAAGACAAAAAACAGATCGTTGCAGAAGTAAACGAAGTTGCTTCTAAAGCGTTCTCTGCCGTTGTTGCTGACTACCAAGGCTTAACTGTAGAGCAATTAACAACACTTCGTGTTGAAGCTCGTAAGTTAGGTGTTACTACACGTATCGTGCGTAACACTTTGGCTAAGCGTTCATTCGAAGGTACTCAATTCGATATCTTGAATGACGACCTTGTTGGTCCAACAATTCTCGGTTTCTCTACTTCTGAAGATGACATGGGTGCAGCTGCACGCTTGTTCGAAGAATTTGCGAAAACTAACAAAGCATTTGAACTTAAAGCTGCTGCATTTGATGGCAAAGTTTATAAAGGTGCTGACGTTAGCGTTATTGCGAACCTTCCGAACCAAGAGAAAGCGCTTACTATGCTTGCCTCTGTTCTTCAAGCTCCGATTTCGAAATTGGGTCGCCTCATTACAGCGCTCAAAGAGAAAAACGAGTCAGAAGCGGCTTAATCCTATTTTCACACCATTCAATATCCATTTGGAGTTACTCTCATGGCTTTAACTAACGAAGAAATCTTAAACGCAGTTGCTGAAAAAACAGTTCTTGAACTTGTTGAATTAATCTCTGCTTTCGAAGAGAAATTTAACGTATCTGCTGCTGCTGTAGCTGTTGCTGCTGCTCCAGGTGCTGGCGCTGCTGCTGCTGAAGAACAAACTGAATTCAACGTTGAGTTGACTTCTTTCGGTGCTAACAAAGTTGCTGTAATTAAAGCAGTACGTGAAGCTACTGGTCTTGGCCTTAAAGAAGCTAAAGATATGGTTGAAGGCGCTCCAGCTGTTCTTAAGGAAGGCGTTTCTAAAGAAGAAGGCGAAGAACTTAAGAAGAAGCTTGAAGAAGCTGGTGCTACAGTTACACTTAAGTAATTCTGTAGGGAGTCGGTTTTTTGATAATCGGCTCCAAAAATTGGCTGATGGCTCTTGGGTCATCAGCCTTTTTGCGTTACAATAATCGGCTCGTTTTTTGTTAGTTTTGCGTATAATCCGCGTATTATTTGAGCAAAATCAATAAAATCAAACGCTTACCAATATTTTTTTGCTTATAAAAATATTGTTAAGCGTTTTAATACCACTAAAAATTGCAGCATTTGTAAACAGTGGTGGCCATATCGGCCTGCGTAATTCCTTCTAAGCCCGTTCTGCAGGCGGGTTTAGTTTACTTTCCGAGGACTCCAGATGGCATACTCATATACCGAAAAGAAACGGATCCGTAAGAATTTTGGTAAATTGCCCCACGTAATGGAAGCACCGTACTTACTTTCGATTCAGGTCGATTCGTACCGTACATTCTTACAAGGCGGTAAAACACCAAAAAATCGCGAAGATATCGGTCTCCAAGCCGCATTTCGTTCAGTTTTTCCTATTGAAAGTTATTCTGGCAATGCTGCTTTAGAATTTGTTGAGTATAGTCTTGGTAAGCCTGAGTTTGACGTACGTGAATGTATTTTACGTGGTTCAACTTATGCAGCACCAATGCGCGTAAAAATTCGTTTGATCATTAAAGATCGTGAAACGAAATCAATTAAAGACGTTCGTGAACAAGAAGTTTACATGGGTGAAATGCCACTCATGACCGATAACGGTACATTCGTTATTAACGGTACTGAGCGTGTAATCGTATCTCAATTACACCGTTCACCAGGCGTATTCTTTGACCATGATAAGGGTAAAACCCACTCAAGCGGTAAAGTGTTGTATTCAGCACGTATTATTCCTTACCGTGGTTCATGGTTAGACTTTGAATTTGATGCAAAAGATTTAGTATTCGTACGTATTGACCGTCGTCGTAAATTGTTGGCGACTGTGATCTTGCGTGCCTTGAATTATACCAATGAACAAATCCTGAATTTGTTCTACGAAAAAGTACCTGTCTATCTTGACATGGGTAGCTATCAAATTGACCTCGTTCCAGATCGTTTACGCGGTGAAATGGCGCAATTTGATATCTTGGACAATGATGGTAAAACCATTGTTGAACAGGGTAAACGTATTAACGCACGTCACGTACGTCAAATGGAAGCTGCGAACTTAGCCAAGCTTTCTGTACCTGATGAATATTTATATGAGCGTATTACTGCTGAAGATATCACCCTGAAAAGTGGTGATGTGATTCCTGCGAATACCGTGCTTAGCCATGAAGTGATGGTTAAGTTGGCTGAAGGTGGTGTTAAACAATTTAACATCCTGTTCACCAACGACATCGATCGTGGTCCTTTCGTTGCAGATACATTACGTGCAGATACCACAACTGGCCGTGAAGAAGCGCTGGTTGAAATCTATAAAGTTATGCGTCCAGGCGAGCCGCCAACGAAAGAAGCTGCTGAAAACTTATTCAACAACTTGTTCTTCTCTTCTGAGCGTTATGACCTGTCTCCAGTGGGTCGTATGAAGTTCAACCGTCGTTTGGGTCGTCCTTACGAAGTGGGTACTGATCAGAAGTCACGTGAAGTTGAAGGTATTTTATCGCACGAAGATATCATTGATGTACTGCGTACATTGGTAGAAATCCGTAACGGTAAAGGTGAAGTCGACGATATCGACCACTTGGGTAACCGTCGTGTGCGTTCTGTTGGTGAAATGACTGAAAACCAATTCCGTGTTGGTCTAGTTCGTGTTGAACGTGCTGTTAAAGAGCGTTTAAGCCAGGCAGAAACTGATAACTTGTCTCCACAAGATTTAATCAACGCGAAACCAGTTGCTGCTGCAATCAAAGAATTCTTTGGTTCAAGCCAGTTATCTCAGTTCATGGACCAAAACAACCCATTGTCTGAGATTACACACAAACGTCGTGTATCTGCGCTTGGTCCTGGTGGTTTGACACGTGAACGCGCGGGCTTCGAAGTACGTGACGTACATCAAACTCACTATGGCCGTGTATGTCCAATTGAAACGCCTGAAGGTCCAAACATTGGTTTGATCAACTCGCTTTCTGTTTATGCAAAAGCGAATGACTTCGGTTTCTTGGAAACACCATACCGTAAAGTTGTAGACGGTCGTGTAACTGATGATGTTGAATATTTATCTGCAATTGAAGAAGTGGGTACTGTCATTGCACAGGCCGACTCTGCAGTGGATAAAGATGGCAACTTGACTGAAGAAATGGTTTCTGTACGTCATCAAGGTGAATTCGTACGTATGTCGCCTGAGCGCGTCACACATATGGACGTTTCTGCACAGCAGGTTGTTTCTGTTGCAGCATCATTGATTCCATTCCTTGAACACGATGATGCGAACCGTGCATTAATGGGTTCAAACATGCAACGTCAGGCTGTTCCTACATTGCGTGCTGACAAGCCGCTTGTTGGTACAGGTATGGAAGCAAACGTAGCACGTGACTCAGGTGTGTGTGTGATCGCAAACCGTGGCGGTGCGATTGAATATGTTGATGCATCTCGTATCGTTATTCGTGTCAACGAAGATGAAATGATCGCGGGTGAAGCAGGTGTAGATATCTACAACCTGATCAAATATACACGTTCAAACCAGAATACATGTATTAACCAAAATGTCATCGTGAACCTGGGCGATAAAGTTGCTCGTGGTGATATCTTGGCTGACGGTCCATCGACTGACATGGGTGAACTTGCGCTTGGTCAAAACATGCGCGTCGCGTTCATGACATGGAACGGTTATAACTATGAAGACTCGATCTTACTTTCTGAGCGTGTACTTCAAGAAGACCGTTTAACCTCGATTCATATTCAGGAATTGTCATGTGTAGCACGTGATACCAAGTTAGGCGCAGAAGAAATTACTGCCGATATTCCTAACGTCGGTGAAGCTGCACTGTCTAAACTGGATGAGTCAGGTATTGTTTATATCGGTGCTGAAGTGACTGCGGGTGACATCCTTGTTGGTAAGGTAACGCCTAAAGGTGAAACTCAGTTAACCCCTGAAGAAAAATTACTTCGCGCAATCTTTGGTGAAAAAGCGGCTGACGTAAAAGATTCATCTTTACGTGTTCCGTCTGGTACTAAAGGTACGGTGATTGACGTTCAAGTCTTCACGCGTGACGGTTTGGAAAAAGATGAACGTGCACAAGCAATTGAAAAAGCTCAGCTTGATGCATACCGTAAAGACTTGAAAGAAGAATACAAAATCTTCGAAGAAGCAGCACGCGAACGTATTGTTCGTTTGTTGAAAGGTCAAGAATCTAACGGTGGTGGTTCAACTAAACGCGGCGATAAACTTTCTGAAGACGTATTGTCTGGTTTAGAGCTTGTTGATTTACTTGAAATCCAGCCAAATGATGAAGCCATCGCTGAACGTTTAACTCAGATTCAAGTGTTCTTGAAAGAGAAGAGCTACGAGATTGACGAGAAGTTTGCAGAGAAGAAGCGTAAACTTTCTACAGGTGATGAATTAACAACGGGTGTATTGAAAGTTGTTAAGGTTTACCTTGCGGTTAAACGTCGTATCCAGCCTGGTGATAAGATGGCGGGTCGTCACGGTAACAAGGGTGTTGTATCAAACATCTTGCCGGTTGAAGACATGCCACATGATGCCAATGGTGTACCAGTCGACATCGTATTGAACCCACTGGGTGTACCGTCACGTATGAACGTGGGTCAGATTCTTGAGACTCACTTGGGTA
Source organism: Acinetobacter sp. WC-323 (assembly GCF_000314615.1). Classification (NCBI taxonomy): domain Bacteria; kingdom Pseudomonadati; phylum Pseudomonadota; class Gammaproteobacteria; order Moraxellales; family Moraxellaceae; genus Acinetobacter; species Acinetobacter sp. WC-323. The sequence continues at coordinate 213,918 of NZ_AMZS01000058.1, read as the reverse complement.
TGGCGGCGAAAGGTCTTGGCGATAAGATCGAAAAAATGTTGAAAGAACAACGTACAGTGATTGAACTGCGTGAATTCTTAGACAAGATTTATAACAAGGTTGGTGGTGAGCAGGAAGAGCTGGATAGCTTGACTGACGCAGAAATCTTGGCGCTTTCAGGTAACCTACGTGCTGGTGTTCCATTGGCAACTCCAGTATTCGATGGTGCTGAAGAAAGCCAGATCAAAGACTTACTTGAGTTGGCAGACGTTTCACGTACTGGTCAAACAGTATTGTTTGATGGTCGTACCGGTGAGCAGTTTGACCGTCCTGTAACTGTAGGTTACATGTACATGCTCAAATTGAACCACTTGGTTGATGACAAGATGCATGCGCGTTCAACAGGTTCTTACTCTCTTGTGACGCAACAGCCGCTTGGTGGTAAAGCACAATTCGGTGGTCAGCGTTTCGGTGAGATGGAAGTATGGGCACTTGAAGCATACGGTGCAGCATATACCCTCCAAGAAATGCTTACCGTGAAGTCGGATGACGTCGAAGGCCGTACACGCATCTATAAGAATATTGTAGATGGTAACCATTATATGGATCCGGGTATGCCTGAATCGTTCAACGTATTGACCAAAGAGATCCGTTCTTTAGGTATCAACATTGAACTGAAAAATGGTGACTAAATCCCCCTCGATCCCCCTTTGTTAAAGGGGGAAGTTCCTCTCTTTCTTAAAGAGGGGCTAGGGGAGATTCCAAATTTCAGTAAAAACAATATTTGTGACCCAGTCGGGTGAGCCTAGCTCCCCGACACACGGAGAAAAAAATTGAAAGACTTGCTCGATATCATGCGTAAGAAAACGGATTCAGAAGGTCATGCACCTATTGAATTTGACCGTATCCGTATTGGTCTTGCGTCACCAGAGATGATTAAGTCATGGTCTCACGGTGAAGTTAAAAAGCCTGAAACCATTAACTACCGTACTTTTAAACCTGAACGTGACGGTTTGTTCTGTGCCAAAATCTTTGGTCCAGTAAAAGATTACGAATGCTTGTGTGGTAAATACAAGCGTATGAAATACAAAGGCGTCATTTGTGAAAAATGTGGCGTTGAAGTAACAACAGCGAAAGTTCGTCGTGAACGTATGGGTCACATCGAGCTTGCTTCTCCAGTTGCACACATCTGGTTCTTGAAATCATTACCGAGCCGTATCGGTTTACTTCTTGATATGACATTACGTGATATCGAGCGCGTATTGTATTTCGAATCTTATGTGGTTACTGATCCTGGTATGACTCCGTTTGAAAAGTATCAGCTTTTAACAGACGAAGAATACTACAATGCACTTGAAGAACACGGTGATGAATTCACTGCGAAAATGGGTGCAGAAGCAGTTCAGGACTTATTAAAAGATATCGATCTTGAAGCTGAGATTGCGCGTTTACGTGAAGAAATTCCACAAACAACGTCAGAGACGAAACTTAAAAAAGCGTCTAAGCGTTTGAAATTGATGGAAGCTTTCAAAGATTCGAACAACAAGCCTGAATGGATGGTGATGAACGTACTTCCTGTACTTCCACCAGACTTACGTCCGCTTGTACCACTTGAAGGTGGTCGTTTCGCGACTTCAGACTTGAACGATTTATATCGTCGTGTGATCAACCGTAACAACCGTTTGAAGCGTCTTCTTGACCTTGCTGCGCCAGACATCATCGTACGTAACGAAAAACGTATGTTACAAGAGTCTGTCGATGCGTTGCTTGATAACGGTCGTCGTGGTCGCGCAATTACAGGTTCGAACAAACGTCCATTGAAATCTTTGGCAGACATGATCAAAGGTAAACAAGGTCGTTTCCGTCAAAACTTGCTCGGTAAGCGTGTTGACTATTCAGGTCGTTCGGTGATTACCGTAGGTCCTACTTTACGTCTTCACCAATGTGGTCTTCCGAAGAAGATGGCACTTGAATTATTCAAGCCATTCATTTTCGCAAAACTACAAGCTTCAGGCCAAGCAACAACCATTAAAGCTGCGAAGAAAATGGTTGAGCGCGAGACGCCGGAAGTTTGGGACGTTCTAGCCTCTGTAATTCGTCAACATCCAGTGATGTTGAACCGTGCGCCAACACTTCACCGTCTAGGTCTTCAAGCATTTGAACCTATTCTGATCGAAGGTAAGGCAATCCGTCTTCACCCACTCGTCTGTGCTGCGTTTAACGCCGACTTCGATGGTGACCAAATGGCGGTACACGTTCCGTTGACATTGGAAGCACAGCTTGAAGCACGTGCCTTGATGATGTCGACCAACAACATCTTGTCACCTGCAAACGGTGAGCCAATCATCGTTCCTTCTCAGGACGTGGTCTTGGGTCTTTACTACATCACACGTGATGCGGTAAATGCCAAAGGTGAAGGCATGGTGTTTGCGGATACTCACGAAGTTAACCGTGCATTAGCGACGGGTAAAGTTGCGATCCATGCGCGTGTAAAAGTACGTGTACATCAAACGGTGATTGATGAAAACGGTAACCGTGAAAAGCAAACCATCATTGTTGATACAACACCTGGTCGTTGCTTGTTATGGGAAGTTGTTCCACAAGGTTTAAGCTTCGAATCGATCAACCTTGAGATGACCAAGAAAAACATCTCGAAGTTAATCAACTCTTGCTACCGTAAACTTGGTTTGAAAGATACTGTAATCTTCGCTGACCAATTGATGTATTTGGGCTTCCGTCAAGCGACGCGTTCAGGTGTATCTGTTGGTATGGAAGACATGTTGATTCCACCAACCAAGCATACGATTATCGATAAAGCGGAAACAGAAGTTCGTGAAATCGAACAACAGTTTGAGCAAGGTTTCGTAACTGCGGGTGAGCGTTATAACAAAGTTGTCGATATCTGGGCGCGTACAAACGACCAGGTTGCGAAAGCGATGATGGATAACTTGTCTTATACCCTTGTGAAAAACAAACAAGGTGAAGACGAGAAGCAGAAATCATTCAACTCGATTTATATGATGTCTGACTCGGGTGCCCGTGGTAGTGCGGCGCAGATTCGTCAGCTTGCAGGTATGCGTGGTTTGATGGCGAAGCCGGATGGCTCGATCATTGAGACCCCGATTAAAGCAAACTTCCGTGAAGGTTTGACGGTACTTCAGTACTTCATCTCGACACACGGTGCGCGTAAAGGTTTGGCCGATACAGCATTGAAAACTGCGAACTCTGGTTACTTGACACGTCGTCTTGTAGACGTCGCACAAGATTTGGTAATTACTGAATCTGACTGTGGTACAGCTGGCGGCCTAGTGATGACTCCGTTCATTCAAGGTGGTGACGTTATTGAACCATTACGCGACCGCGTATTGGGTCGTGTAACTGCTGAAGATGTACGTCGTGCATCTGATGATGAAGTGGTTCTTCCACGTGGTACCTTGATTGACGAGAAAATTGCTGCTCAGCTTGAAGAAGCGGGTGTCGATGAAGTTAAAGTACGTTCAGTTATCGCTTGTGAATCTACCTTCGGTGTATGTGCGCGTTGTTATGGTCGTGACCTTGCACGTGGTCACTTGGTGAACCCAGGTGAATCAGTGGGTGTAATGGCTGCACAGTCAATTGGTGAGCCAGGTACACAGTTAACGATGCGTACCTTCCACGTGGGTGGTGCTGCGAGCCGAACTTCTGCTGCAAACAGTGTTCAAGTACGTAACAAAGGTACTGTACGTTTCCACAACGTGAAAACTGTACAACATGCCAAAGGTCACCAAGTATCTGTTTCACGTTCAGGTGAAATCGGTATTGCGGATGATTTAGGTCGTGAGCGCGAGCGTTATAAGCTTCCTTACGGTGCAAGCATCTTGTTGAAAGATGGCGAAGCTGTAGAAGCTGGCGGTATCGTCGCGACTTGGGATCCACATACACATCCATTGGTCACAGAAGTTGCTGGTAAAGCGCGTTTCAGCCAGATTGCTGATGGCGTAACTGCAACATCGAAAACTGATGATGCAACCGGTATGACTACTGTTGAAATCTTGCCTGTAACAGCGCGTCCTGCTTCTGGTAAAGATTTACGTCCTGCAATCGTGTTGGATACAACCGATGGCGGCGAACAGTTCTACTTCTTGCCACAAAACACAATTGTAACTGTCCGTGATGGCGAAACGATTGGTGTGGGTGATGTCATTGGTCGTGTACCACAAGAAACGTCACGTACTCGTGATATTACCGGTGGTCTGCCGCGTGTAGCTGACTTGTTCGAAGCACGTAAGCCGAAAGAACATGCGATCCTTGCAGAAGTATCAGGTGTTGTCAGCTTCGGTAAAGAGACCAAAGGTAAGAACCGTTTAGTGATTACTCCGGATGATGGTTCTGAGATTTACGAAGAATTGATTCCAAAATGGCGTACCATTAACGTGTTCGAAGGTGAGCATGTCAACCGTGGTGAAACCATTTCTGATGGTCCACAAAACCCACATGACATCTTACGTTTAAAAGGCGAAGTGGCATTAACCAACTACATCGTGAACGAAGTTCAAGACGTTTACCGTCTCCAAGGTGTAAAAATCAACGATAAGCACATTGAAGTAGTTGTACGTCAAATGTTGCGTAAAGTTGATATCACTGATGGCGGTGATACAAGCTTCATCAAAGGCGAGCAAGTGGATTACATCCGCGTTGTTCAAGAGAACCAAGCTGTCTTGGCTCAGAACAAGTTCCCTGCGAAGTTTGAACGTCAATTGATGGGTATTACCAAAGCGTCGCTTTCTACTGACTCGTTCATCTCTGCTGCATCGTTCCAGGAAACCACACGTGTGTTAACTGAAGCGGCTGTAACAGGTAAAGAAGATGATTTACGTGGCTTGAAAGAAAACGTTGTTGTGGGTCGCTTGATCCCAGCAGGTACAGGTCTTGCGTATCACCTAGAGCGTCGTCGTCAAGAAGCAGAAGCTGCTGAATTTGAACTTCACAATGACTTTAGTGAAGTTGACCAAGCATTTAGTCAAGCGTTGAACTCAGACCAGTTCTAAGTCTTAACCAATGAAAAAGGCACCTTCGGGTGCCTTTTTTTGTGGAAAAATGAAGCAGTTGTTACAAAAACGCATTACAGCATCAGTATTTGATTACTTAATCAAAGTAAACAGTTCATTAAACAATACTATCCTATGCACATCTGAGAGAGGAGATGGTCGAATGAAAAAAATGATGATGATTGCTGGTGTAGGTTTGATGTCAACCACCTTGTTTGTCGGTTGCCAAAATGCCAGCCCAGAAAGTAAACGTATCGGTTCTGCTGCGATTGGTGGCGGTGCAGGTGGTGCGGTAGGTAAGCATGTTGGTGGTAACCTTGGCGCTGGTCTTGGTGCTGCAATTGGTGCAGGTGTTGCGGCCAATGCTAAAGGTTCAAATAGTAAAAATACACGTAATAGCGCAATCGGTGCCGGCTTAGGTGCAGTGATCGGTGGTGCGGTATTGGGCGGTGACTCAGGCGCTGCAGTCGGTGGCGCATTAGGTGGTAGTGCCGGCTCTGCTTATGGCGAGAAAAAAGGCAAGTACTAAGCCCGCACCTAAATTTGCAGATGACTTGGGAGATGATCTGAATACTTCAATCAGATCATCTTTCTAACTATTATCTTATAAATGTTTCTCTCAGTGATAAAGACGGATTGCTGAGTGCGCTTCAAGAAAAATTATAATGTCTTTAGTCGGCTTCATAACAAATAAATTCTGTTGAATAAATACCAAGTTTTTGATCAGGTGTATCAAGATTATTTCTATCCTTAATTATTTCAAAATCCTTTAGCCACCCGAGCTAGCTGCCCCAAACACTGTCTTTACAAAATACTAATCGATTGGGACAGAGTGATAACACAATGTGATCAAATTCCCCATAAAAGAGGATTATGCTTTTGGATAGAGCATAAGAGAAGTGAGTATAGGCATGAAAAAAACAATCGGTTTAGTTTCAACTTTGGTGTTATCGGCGGTAATGTTCACAGGCTGTCAAAATATGAGTGCCTCTGACCAGCGTATTGGTACCGCAGCGCTTGGTGGTGCTGTCGGTGGTGGTTTAGGTAACCACGTGGGCGGTGGTCTTGGTGCGGGCGTTGGTGCAGCTGCGGGTGCAGGTGTAGGTGCCAATGCAAAAGGCGCGAATAGCAGTTCTACAACCAGTAGCGCGATTGGTGCGGGTATCGGTTCTGTGGTAGGTAAAGCCATCTTTGGTGGTGACTCAGGCGCTGCGATTGGTGGTGCAATCGGCGGTGGTGCTGGTGCAGCCATTCAAGAGAAGAAAAGATAATGTCTGCGCAACAGATTTAAAAAATGCCTGCACGTGTTGCAGGCATTTTTATTGCTATGGTTTTAACGATGCTTTGGGTTTTTTACGCCGGATATAAAGCACTTTTTCGACTTCGGCAATACGTGTGCCGGCATCATCCACAATATTTAAGCTGTAATGCCGTAAAACCGGTTGGTGATTTTCTGCCAGCTGCTTAATTTCGGTGATTTCATTGGCATTCAGCTGGATCTCGGCATAAACGGTATTGCGGCCTGGCGCAATAAAATTAATTGTGGCACTTTTATCCCAGACAATATATTTATTGCCCAGATGATGGATCAGAATCAACATATAAAAAGGATCGACCATCGAATATAAACTACCGCCAAAATGCGTTCCGACCAGATTGCGATTGCGTCTGGTGAGTGGCATTTTAACCCGAATGTAGTAATCATCCAGATCAATGGTTTCAATCTCGATTCCCGCACCACGATAAGGGGAGTAGTGATTCAGCAGAAATCTGGAAATTGCCGGAATGGTTCGAATTTTTCTGAAAAAGTCTTTCATGGTCAATTTTTTTTCTTGCAACTCTATTCATACTCCATAAGTATCATTTTTAGTGTATCGCTGGCAATGGCTGTTTTATCACCAGGCCGATAGAAAACAAAATGGGAAAGAATTATGCAAACACAAGTAAAAACAGTAACCACATCAGACCAGCAAACGCTTTGTGTCAAAACATGGGGCGATGAGAAAAACACAGCTTTGGTGCTGGTGCATGGTTATCCAGATAATCAGGAAGTTTGGGAACCGATCATTGAAAAGTTGATCGATGAATATTATGTCGTGACCTATGACGTGCGTGGTGCAGGCTTATCATCTATTCCGAAACGGATTAAGGACTACCGTTTGCCACGCTTGTCACTGGATTTACAGGAAGTTGTTGATCAGGTGTTACCGAATCGTAATTTCCATATGGCAGCACATGATTGGGGATCTCTGCAGTCTTGGGAATCTGCAACTGAACCAAAACTGAAAGGTCGACTGTTGTCCTATACTACGATTTCAGGACCTTGTCTGGATCATGCCTCATTTTATCTACGGGAAAAATTTAAAGCTGCGCCAAGCAATGTATTAAAAATGCTGACGAAATCCTGGTATATCGGGGCTTTTCATTTACCCCTGATTGCACCGACGGTATGGACCTTTTTTAGTCCTGAAAAATGGGGCAAGATTTTAAGTGGTTTAGAGAGAAAGCAAGGTTTGCCATTAAATGCCAACATCGCCTCCGATGGCAAATACGGGATTAACCTGTATCGCGCCAACTTTATTCCGTCTTTAACCCGGCCACGCCAGCGTTATGCACAGTGTCCAGTGCAGGCCATCGTGTTAAAGCGCGATGCTTTCGTTAGTCCCGAGTACATTACCGAGTCGATGCCAAAATGGGTCGAAAACTTTGAATATGTCGAGCTGGATGCCAATCATTGGGCAGTGTTGAGTCAACCCGAAAAAATCGCGGATTATATTCATCAATTTATCGTGAAAAATGCATAAATAAAAATCGATGAGCAGCAATCGCTGAAATTAAACTCTGTTAGAATGACGCCCTCGTTTCATTTAGTTCAAAGTTATGTTTGCGATTATTTCAGCTGTTGCTGTGATGTTCGGTCTTGCCTTGGGGCGAGTTCCTGTTGTTTTTGCACTTGTGATTGGCGCATTAACAGGAGGCTTGTTGGCCGGTCTGGGCATGCAAGGTACTGTTCAGGCCTTTAATAATGGTTTAGGTGGCGGGGCACAAATCGCCTTGGCTTATGGGGTGCTGGGAGCATTTGCACTGGCATTGGCACGTTCTGGATTGCCTGATCTGCTGGCGTATAAACTGGTTAAAAGCCTTAAAAATGGTGCAGATATACGTGCCCAGAAGAAAGTGAAATTTCTCATTTTTGTTACGGTTGGGCTTGCTGCTGTCGCATCGCAAAATGTTATTCCAGTCCATATTGCTTTTATTCCGGTACTGATTCCTCCTTTATTGATTGTGTTTAACCATTTACGTCTGGATCGTCGAGCGATTGCATGTGTATTGACTTTTGGACTGGTCGCCACCTATATGTTTTTACCTATGGGCTTTGGTGCAATTTTCCTGAATGATATTCTGGCACATAATATCAATCACTTTGGTCAAAGTTATGGTTTCCATATTCGTAACGATCAAATTCCTCAAGCCATGCTGATCCCTATTTCGGGTATGTTTTTAGGGATGTTAACAGCAGTTTTCATCAGTTATCGGAAGCCCCGGAACTATGAAGATAAGGCATTACATAATGTTGCCCGCAGCATCGTGGGAGAGATGACCCAGGAACAACAGGCACCGCAGATCGCAAAATTTACTTTGTTCATGGCCGCTTTTGCCATTATTGCCACAATCGTTGTGCAACTTTACTCAGATTCGATGATTGTCGCTGGTTTGGTTGGCGTTGCAATTTTGAGCTGCGCAGGAATTTTTAAATGGAAAGAAGCCGATGATGTGATTGTGACCGGTATGCGTATGATGGCTCTAGTCGGTTTTACCATGATTGCTGCGCAGGGCTTTGCGGCAGTGATTGAAGCAACGCATCAGGTTCCTGAACTGGTCAAGGCTACAGCAGGCTGGATAGGGGATAGTAAGGGGCTGGCTGCTTTTGTCATGCTTCTGGTTGGTCTACTGATTACACTTGGCATCGGTTCTTCTTTTTCAACAGTTCCGATCTTGGCAATCATGTATGTTCCGCTGTGTTTACAATTTGGTTTTAGTCCGATGGCAACCATCGCCCTGATTGGAACTGCAGCAGCCTTGGGTGATGCGGGTTCTCCAGCCTCAGATTCAACGCTTGGACCAACATCTGGCTTAAATATGGATGGCCAGCATGACCATATGTGGGATAGTGTGGTTCCCACCTTTATACACTTTAATATCCCGCTCCTTATTTTTGGCTGGATTGCAGCAATGGTTTTATAATCAGAAATGGCTCAGAAATGAGCCATTTTTTTTGCTTTATAAAGTATAGCTTAAATATAGAAATAATCATTAAATGACATTTTTTGTCTCTTTTTAAATTTGATTTTATAATGTGTTTTTAATATTAAGTTGTATGCGATTATATTTTTAAATCTGGCTTAATTTATTTTTAAATCTGATAAAAATACTAGGTTTTATAGTTATTTAAGTTGATTAAAATAGTCTGAATTACTAATTATTACATATTTTAACAATTATATTTTATTAAGATTCAATGCATTATAAAGTAAATTAAAATAGTTGGAATTAATCTCTATTGCATAATGTAAATATGCGTGTTTATTATGTTGAACAAGAACATAAATTGTTAAAGAGGTTGTTTAAATGTTAAAGAAACTTTTAGTTGTTGCTTTATTGGGGTTATCTTCAACTGCATTTGCAGGGGGCTTTCAGGTTAAGTTTGGTGGAAGTGTAATTTCACCAACAGACGATACTGTAGTTGCGGGTGTTGGCACATTAAAAGCAGATCATGAATTTGCATTTACACCATCGGTTGAATATTTCTTCGGTGATACGCCTTTTTCTGCTGAATTATTATTGGCGACACCAATTTCACATGATGTGTCATTAAATGGTGAAAAAGTAGCGAAGCTTAAACAATTGCCACCTACTGTGACTTTTAAATATAACTTTAAAAATTCAACCCGTTTCACACCCTATATTGGTGTCGGTGGCACAGCTTTTGTAACTTGGGATGAAGAAACAACAGGTGCTTTAGAAGGCGCAAAATTAAAAGTGAAAGAAGACTTTGGTTTTGCCGGCCAGGTCGGTTTTAACTTCCAGCCTGCTGATGCAAAAAACTGGGGTGTATTCTTTGACGCGCGTTATGCACAAATCAGTCCTGAAGTAAAATTAAATGGTCAGAAGCTGACTGATCTAGATATTAATCCGATGGTATACACATTGGGTTATAGCTATAAGTTCTAAGCTGAACTTGCTCTTGAAAAGCCTCACGTTGTGAGGCTTTTTTATTTTTGCAATTCCCATATAAAACAGATACAGGCCTTACACAGAGAGTTTTGTATGCTGAAAAAATAATCTTAATAAAAGTGAGACCATCATCATGAAAAAACTAATGACTTCGATTTTATTGTTGATCCCCGTGTTATTTTTATCCCCAGCGCATGCGGCCAGTTACTCCTGTAAGGCAGCCAAGTTGAAAGTCGAACAGCAAATCTGTAATGAACGTAGTTTGAATGATGCCGATGTGAGAATGGCAACGACCTATCAGATTATTTTACATGCCTTGCCAATGGGCGGACGTGATGCTGAAAAAGACAGACAATTTCAGTGGTTAAAACAACGTAACTCATGTGGTGCTAATACGCCGTGTATCAAACATGCTTATGCGCAACGTCAACAGCAGCTTGATCAGCTGTTACAGGAGCGAGTATTGAGTCGAGGTCCGTTCTAATTACCGTTTTGTATATTTTTTGCCTGAAAAATACGCTTCAAGGATTGAAAAATTCAAGATATACACCATTCATAAATCATTCCAAATAGATAAGCCTCACAGAAAGGAGTGATTTATGAGTGAACAAGTCGCACAAAATTATAGTTTCCAAGCTGAAGTTGCTCAGTTATTACATTTAGTGACGCATTCTCTGTATTCCAACCCTGAAATTTTCTTACGTGAATTGATTTCAAATGCGTCTGATGCGTGCGATAAGTTACGTTTCGAAGGGATTAATCATCCTGAATATTATGAAAATGATCCAGACCTGCATGTTCGTGTCACTTTAGATAAAGACAATAAAACCCTCACCATTTCGGATAACGGAATTGGCTTAAGCCAGCAAGAAGCGATTGATAATCTGGGAACCATTGCCAAGTCGGGCACCAAAGACTTTATGTCTAAACTGACCGGCGATCAGAAAGCCGATGCGCAGTTGATTGGTCAGTTCGGTGTTGGTTTCTATTCAGGCTTTATCGTTGCGGACAAGATTACGGTGGAATCACGCCGTGCCGGTTTAGATGCAGCAGAAGGTGTGCGCTGGATTAGCGGCGGCACAGGTGAGTTTGAAGTTCAAAGCATTGATAAGGCCACACGTGGTACAGACATTATCTTGCATTTACGTGATGATGCGCTTGAGTATCTAGAGTCGTGGAAAGTTAAACAAATTATCAATAAATATTCTGACCACATCAGCTTGCCTATCGAAATGCAAAAAGAAATCTGGCAAGAGGACGAAGTCGCTGAAGCTGAAGAAGCTAACGCTACAAGCGGCGGTAAGATGGTCAAGACCGATGAATGGGAAGCGATCAACTCGGCAAGCGCGCTGTGGACGCGGAATAAGAGCGAAATCACTGATGAACAATACATCGAATTTTATAAAAACCTGAGCCACGATTTTGCTGAACCATTGGCATGGGCACATAACCGTGTTGAGGGCAGTACTGAATATACGCAATTATTGTATATCCCAAGTCAGGCCAAACAGGATTTATTCACCCGTGAAGCCAAGGCGGGCATCAAGCTCTATGTAAAACGTGTATTTATTCTGGATGAAGCGGATAACCTGATTCCGAATTACTTACGTTTCGTTCAAGGCGTGGTCGATAGCGCTGATTTACCGCTCAATGTCAGCCGTGAACTGCTACAAGAAAGCCGTGATGTAAAAACCATTCGTGAAGGCAATGCGCGTCGTGTGCTGACTTTACTCGATGGTTTGGCAAAATCGGAAGATGAGAAAGACCAAGAGAAATTCAAGACTTTCTACACTGAATTTGGTTCAGTATTGAAAGAAGGTTTAGGTGAAGATACGGGTAATCGTGAACGTATCTTAAAACTATTACGTTATGCGACTTCAAATAATGATGAGATTTCAACCTCTTTTGCTGACTATAAAGCACGGATGAAAGAAGGTCAGAAGGCGATTTACTACGTCACCGCAGAAAACCTGACTGCAGCCAAGAATTCACCACAACTCGAAGTGTTCAAGAAGAAAGGCATTGAAGTTTTACTCATGGCGGACCGTGTCGATGAGTGGGCCATGAACTTCGTATTTGAGTTTGATGGTACGCCGCTTCAGAACGTATCGAAGGGTGCAGTTGACTTGGGCGACTTGCAAGATGCTGAAGAGAAAAAAGCCTTAGAGCAGGCAGCAGAGCAGTTTAAACCGGTGGTCGAGCGTTTAAGTACCTCGTTAAAAGACAAGACCAAAGAAGTGCGTGTCACGACACGTCTGGTAGACTCACCAGCCTGTCTGGTGACCAGTGAAGGTGAGTTGTCTCCACAATTGATTCGTATGTTGAAACAGGCGGGTCAAGCGGTTCCAGAGATTAAACCGACATTGGAAATTAACCCTGAGCATCCATTGGTGAAAAAACTGGAAAGCTCGGCGCAATTTGATGACCTTGCCAATGTGATCTTTGATCAGGCGGTGATCGCAGAAGGTGGTTTACCAGAAGATCCGGCAGCCTATGTCAAACGCATCAATAGCTTGTTATTAAAATAAGGCATTTGATCAAGAAACCTCTGCTTCGGCAGAGGTTTTTTTATTGCTATGGATAACCTTAAAGTTATCCACAACTGTGGCGATGTTTTCATCAGAACTGTGCTTCAAAGCTCATCTGGTAACTAAAATGATCCTCCTGTCTGGTGGCAGGGACATTTAAATAATTCAGATCATTTTGCATAAAAATCCAGTTGCGCCAGATGGGGCGACGCCAGGAAAAGTAGGGCCCCCATTCGTTAACGCGCAGTTCTTTATTTTCATATTCCCCTGTAGCGAAAATGCCATAACTCAGCTTATCCTGCGACAAGAAATGTAGTTGCTGGAAGGTACGATTACTCCAGCTATAGTCGGTATCCTGAGTTTTAGAGACATTGAACTGGCTTGACAGTTGGTTTTGATGCTGAAGTTTTTGGGTCAGATCAAGATTGGTTTCGGCATAGTTTTTACTGCTGGAGCCATAACGGAAAATTTGCGCCGTATTGAGCTGTAATCCTAAAGGCAAAGCCCAATTCTTTTTGGCGAGAAACTGGATATAGATATCGGTATCAGAATTTGCACCCAGATCAAGATCATTACTAAAAGGTAATAGGCTTGAAATGGTTGACCAGCTTGCACTGAGCGGATTTGCTGTCGCAAGCTTTTGCTGGCTGTGATGTTTGTTGTCTTTACCTAATTTTTTGACTGGTTGAGGCTGTTGAGCCCGTTGCCACAGGGTATCGGTGCCGAAAACCGCCATTAAGTCGTGGGCAAGTTGTGAATCATCGGGAGCAAGCTTATTTTCTTCTGCGCAACTAAAATTGGTTCTCGGTGAGTGGTAGGCTTGGACAAATACTGTATGTCCTGAAACAAAAGGACGGTTAAACGATCTGCTGACAGGTAAAAGTATTGGAAATAAAAGCATCAGCACATCCCCCAGACACAGGTTCCCTACAATCAAAAAATACACAACTACAGCGTATTGATGACGCATGCCATAAACAAGAACAATAAAAAAAGATGACGGTAACAAGCAAAGCTTAAGGATTTATTGAAAGAAATATTATTTTTTCAATAAAAAAAGCCCAAACAACGGAGCATTTGGGCTTTTCGAGGCTGGTGTAAAATTTAGAATAAAGTTTCCAGACGCACAAAGGTACTTACGTAATGGTTACGGTCTTCACGGTGATCATTGAAATAGTTGAGATCACCTTGTACGTAGAACCATTCGCGCCACAGCGGTTGACGCCATGATACGAATGGACCCCAGTTATTTAAACGCAAGTCACTGTTATTGTAATAACCGCCTGTGTAAATGCCGTAATTGAAGGTATTGTGGGCAAAGAACTGGTGTTGACGGAAAATACGGTTATCCCACCATAGATCATCATCCTGCTTATCTGCATAAGTTAAGCTGAATTGATTGGATAAGAAAGGCTGGTTTGGGCGCGCGTGAATCAACTCTAGATTGGTGCGTAAATAGTTTTCACTTTTACTGCCATAGCGATAGATCTGTTCGGCATTAAAACGGAAATCATTGCGTAAATCCCAATGTTTTTCGGCTCTTAAACGCGCATAAATATCCGTGCCTGAGCGCACACCAAGATCGGCATCGGTCTCAAAAGGTAATTTTTTGGAGAAATTTGACCAACGCAAGGCCAGCGAGCCATTACTATCACGGGTCTGTTTGGAGTCAAATTTTTTATCTGGGTCCTGATTGGGCTGATTATTGGTATTGCCAACATTGTTCTTGAATTCATCATCCAAGGTGTCATCACCAAATACCACGCTGACCTTTTTCTCTAAGGTCGGTAATTTAATCTTACCGCGAATACGGGGCTTGACCTCATAATTATCATATTCATTCCAGTAATTATCCAGCATAACCCGGATGGTTGCTGAGGCGGGTTTATCAGGATCGACTTCGCCAAACCAGTCATCAATTTTCACTGAAGTATTATCGGCCCATTCCCGAATACGACGCTGTTTTTTATCAAACCAGGTTTTATCTTCTGTTTCCGCGGTGGGAGGAACATTCACTTGGTCGGACTGCTCGGGAAAAATCGTCGGAGTGGCATCGACCAAACGGGGAATATAGTCCAGCGCATTTTCCGAATTGCTTTGCGAAGTTGTATTCGGCTGCTGATTTTGCGGTGAGGGAGTAGTTTCTGCTTGCGCTACATTGAACGTACCCATCGTCAATGCGAGCAAAGCAAAAACGATACGCGATGGTACCATTTGCTGCAAATTATTCATAATAAAGGCTTATATGTTGTTCTTGGTTTAACTTTTGATGATTTAATGCATAAAATCAAGCGGCTGTCACAAAAAGCAGCAATTTAACTGTACAAAAATGCTAAAGATCATAAGGATTTAGCGTAATAAATAGCCATCATTCCAAGCTTCAGTCGATTTTTGAATAGCTTGAAATGATGGATTAAATGAATGAGCGATTGAAAGGCTTTTAAGAGGATTCGACCGGCATGCTGTTTTCCAGTGCCTGATATAAATCGTGCACCGAAATCGGTTGCGGTAATCGGCTAATCACCTGACGAATCAATTGCCAGGTATAACCATCGCTGCGGTCTAATAATAAATAGGGATAGGCCTGATCTTCACTGGAAAGTTTTACCCGTTCCAAGCCATGAATGACCCGGATTTTCTGACGTTCCCGTAATAAAATCACAGGAGTGAAAAAGGTCGCCGAGGTTTCTTCAAATGGAATGAATTTTTGTGTATTGATAAATGATGCTGGAATATACGGATAAACGCGCTGATCACGTTGCCACACCAAGGTACCATTCATAATGCATTCATTGAACAGGCTTTCGTGCTGATGGTAATGCTGTTTGAAATGGGACCAGCTGGTTTGATGAATCGAGCTGGTGCGGGTATGGCGCTGATCAGTATAGGCTTGCAGAATAGTAATGGCATATTCCACGTTATGGGTTCCCACCAGCACCACATAATGGGAAAACTGCCCTTGTGCATAGAGCTGTTCCGCGACAAAAACCTGCGCAGATTCCCAGATGGGTTGTGCTTCGTTTTCGGCTTTTAAATAGAGCCAGTCAATCTTAATATTCTGGTCAATCTCATTATGCAAGTCGGCCCGATACAATGAGGGGAAGGTTCGTGCATCAATACGTTCCAGACGGCAGATCAGGCCATCCAGATTAAAATCATTCAAGGCTAAAGGCTGTGCTTTATTCAGGTGCGGTGAAGGCTTGGCACTGTGTCTAAAACCGGGTTTGATCCGGTTCTCGGTAGGAACAGGCGCAGCTACGCTTTCTGGCACTGTTCTGATTTTATCTTGAATGATCGCATCGAGCTGGGACTGAAAGTTGGCGCTTTCTTGTTTGAGTCTTGCCAGTGCATCGTTTGAAGCCTGCTGGTCTTGATCCGATACATGTTGATCCAGCGGTTGCAGAACCGGAATCAAATGCTGGAGTTCATGATCGGTTTTGATATATTCATGAGCATGATTTTGCAGCCACTGCAGGGCATCTGTTGATGAGTTTAGCCAAGGGCTTTTGAGAAAGGATAAGGCCGGCCGGATTACCCAGACTTGCCAGAGTTGTGCCTGACGCAACGCTGCCCAGCCCATATCTGCCGAAGCAAATAAGGCATTTTCTACCCGTCCCATGAAGTTATAGGTCCCGCGATAGGTCATGCTAAAACCATAACTGGCTAAATCGTCAGCCGAAAATTCTTCATTCAGAATAAACTGTTTGAATGGCGTTACTTGTTGCTGAAATGCAGGATCGTCGCAAGAGGCGCAAATATCTTTAATCCGTTGTTTGGCTTTTGCAATTTCAAAAAGTGAGGTTTTTTCATTGTTGAGCCCATCGATGAGATGTTGCAGCTCATCCACCAAAAGTGCTTTCTCTAATACGTCCATCTGCTGTTTCCTTAGAGATAGGCTTGAGCCTGTTTTTTAAATAATGAATCAGTGCAAATTTGACCGCTGTTTTAGACCGGCTTTATCAATTATTGTTGCTCAAGTATATGTTTGCCCCTATGACAAGCTGTGAGCTATTTGTCTATTCGACTGGCATTAAAAGCTCGAATAACGCGCGTAACGCTTGAATATACATCACAAAAGATTGTCACTTTATGACGATTATAGAAGAAAACCAGACAAAATCTATAGCTCGAAAATAAGTAGAAAATCACATTCAAACAGTTTAAATCGAGATATGGATCATGGTTTGTCTTTGAAAATAAAAACATTTTAAAACAATAGATCGGATATCTAGATGATAAAGCAAAAAGGTATCTATAAATTTATGGGCGAGTTGTGACCAGACTCACAGAAGCAGCGATGAAAAGTCCAGCAAATAAAAAAGCGGCTTGGTGGCACACTGATATGGTACAGCAATCCAACGCTGATGGGATATAAAAGGGCAGGCGGTCAATAAGGGGGATTATCATTTCAGGAGAAAAAACTGCTTTAATCATGAGATTAAAGCAGCTGAGTGTGATGATTAAGGCTTGATTTCACATTGCTCATCATTACATTGAGCGGTGTCATCCTGCTCAATCTGTTCAGAGGATGTAGATTGCGCCTGTTGCAAGGCTTGCAAGAAAATCTCACGTGGCTGGGCACCAGACAGCGCCAGTTTCTGATCAAACACAAAGAACGGTACGCCAGTGACATTCAACTGTTCACGTGCAATTTTCTCATCATGACGGACAAAATCTGCCAGTTCATCAGAATCCAGAACATACTCGACTTCAGCATTATCCAGACCGATACGTGATGCAATTTCTTCCACCACTTCACGTTCGCCAATGGCCAGACCTTCGGTCATATAGGCATGGAAGAATGCTTCTTCTGCTTCGTTACCCAAGCCTTTACTCTGGGCAAGATGAATAATCCGATGCGCATTGAAGCTGTTGCCGGAGTTGGCTTTTTGCCATTGAAAGTCGATGCCTTCAGCTGCTGCCATCGCTGCAACATTACGCTCCATCTCTTCCATTTCCGCATAACTACGGCCATATTTTTTGGCTAGGCGTTCGGTATTTGAGGTGTCATGCTTGGCTGGTGCATCTGGGTCCAGCTCAAAGCTATGCCAGTGAATTTCCAGCTCGATGCCTGCTTGTTCTGCGACATGTTCAAGACGTTTTTTACCGATATAACAAAAAGGGCAGACCACATCTGACCAAATATCTACACGCATGGCGTATCTCTTCAATTCTCGTTAAACAGATAATAGGGGCGCAACCGATGAATTTAAAGCGATGAATATGTAATGCTGCGTTACGAGAACTGAAATAAAAATCATATAAAGGATTGTCTTTGATCGATTAAACTAAGATTTAGAACATAAAAAAATATAATGAATTTGGAGGCAACATGCGCCGTTTTTTATTATTTGTCCTTGTGGTGGTTCTGGGCATCGGTTCTTTTTTTCTTTATCAGCATCATTTACAGCAACGTGCCGCCAACAACAAACAGATGTTTGAAGTGGTGATGGCAGAGAAAATGCGTACACTTTATGATCAGGCCCAAGACTGGAGCACACCCGTACAACTGGATATTCATGATGATCGGCTGTCTGGCGATTATAAGCTGATGTCAGAATTCCTGCTCAATTACTGGATGCAGAATGTTGAGGCACGCAATCGTTATTTACGTGCGCTCAAAGCTGCGAACTGGGATACCTTCTTGGATGTGGAACGACTGGATCGGGACCGAAAGCAGGATTATAAAGAAACGGAACAGATGCTGGCCGATGTGCGTAAAGCATCTGCTGAATATGAGCAAGCACGACACCAGATTCAGTCCAGTTCCATGCAACAGGCAAAAAGTCTGGCCATTCATAATGAAATGCGACAGTCCTTACAGGCAAAACTGGAAAGTAACCTGAAAGCCGATAAAGCGCATGATATTTTCCCGATCGAACAGCAGATTATTGGAAAAGCACAAGCCATGTTTGACATGCTGAAAAAGCAGCAATGGCAAAGAAAAGACAAAATGATCCTTTTCCGTGAATCCGCGCAGGTGAAAAAGTTTAATACGCTGTATCAGGATGTGCTGAAATTGAATAGCAAAATGGAGAAGATCAAGAGAAATAATGCAGAGGTACTGGAAGAAGAACTGTAATCAATATCGCTGACTCAATACACATTGCACGCATAAAAGGCAGACGTCGAATATATGAATTTATGGCAGTTATTTCATAAAGTAAAACCTTTTGTCCTTCCCTATAAGTGGCTGGTTGCCGTGACCTTGCTGCTAACCCTGATTGGTGCTCTCACTGCACAGGTCAATGCGTTGACCTTGCAATATGCGGTTGACCAGATCAATGCCGTAGTCGAATCAGGACAGGGCTTGAGAGCAGGCTGGCATATTCTGGTCACCATCAGTGTGATTCTGTTGAGTAAAGAGATCATCAATATCTTTATTCAATTTGGGCAAAAGCTTTTTGGCGAGAGACTCCGCATTTTGATTTCGCAGGATGTGGCGCAGTCGATCATCGTGAAATTTTTACAATATCGGCTCGCTTTCTTTACCCAGGATGATAATCAGGCCGGAAAATTACAGACCCGTATTGATCGGGGGATCGGTTCGATCACCCGACTGGTACAGATTTTCTTTATCGAGATTTTCCCGCTGTTTAGTAGTGCCTTGATTGCCTTGGGTTTGATGTTCTATGCCAATGTCTGGATCGGTCTGGTGGCACTGTGTATTGTCCCGATTTATTTCTGGGTCACCTTTAAACAGGCGCAGAAACTCAGTGGCACACGCCGTAATTTACGTGATGGGCGCGAACGTAAAAGTCAGGGTATTTTAAGTATCATTAATTCGATCACCGTGATCAAATCCTTTAACCGTGAACAGATCGAAGCAGAAAAACAGCTGACGCTACAAAAACAGTTAACCGATCACCAGATGCGGACACGGCAGCTCAGTTTCTTGTTCGAGGGCTTAAAAACCTTTATTGAACAGATCGGTGTGGTGTTTATTATCATCCTCACCGCCTATTTTGTGCTGGTCGGTGATATGAGCATCGGCATGATCATGTTTCATATTCTGCTATTCAACAATGTCTCTGCGCCGATCCGGTCCTTGCACCGGATCTATGACGAAGTCAATGACGCGATGATTTATGCAGAAAGCTTTTTCAAGATACTGGAAGCGGATGATGAGGTGGAGACGTCGGGCCAATTAAAACCTTCGCCACTCACCGGCAAATTTGAGCTGAAACAGGTGAATTTTTCTTATCCCAATGGTTTTCATGCTTTGAAGGATATTAACCTGACGATTCAGCCCAACAAGATTACGGCTTTGGTGGGCTTATCGGGAGCGGGGAAATCTACCCTGATCAGTCTATTGGATAAGTTTTATCTGCCGCAGTCGGGTGAAATTCTACTGAATGGCACCTCGTTAAATGATATTGATACCCAATATTTACGGGATCATATTGGTCTGGTATTGCAAAAAAATCATATTTTTCAGGGAACCATTGAGGAAAATATCCGTTATGGCAAGATGAATGCAACACAGGATGAAATTATTGCTGCCGCGAAGAAAGCCTCGATTCATGAGCAGATTCTGAAATTACCGCAGGCCTATCAGTCCGACGCCTTATTGCTTTCAGGTGGACAGCAGCAGCGGATTGCGATTGCCCGCATGTTCCTGAAAAATCCCCCGATTATTTTTCTGGATGAACCAACCGCAAGTCTGGACGCAATCGCAACTGAACAGATCAAACATAGTCTGGATGAGATTAAGCAGGGACGCACCGTGATTATTATTTCCCATAGTCTGTCACAGATTATTGATGCGGATTATACCTATGTGATGCAGGATGGCATGATCGTGGAACATGGTGAGCATCATCAGCTGTACCAGCAACAAGGCGTGTATAAAAACATCTTTGATGCGATGGCCAAGAGCCTGAATATCGAAAAAATTTCCAAGACTTTTGAGGGGGATGATGAGGAGGAAACCCATAGTTAGTGGATTTTCATTCAGTTCGACAAATTCTCAGTTAAATATCCTTGCGACGATTTGCAACAGAGCTAAAGAAATCCCCACAGTTGATGAGGATTTCTTTTAAAATTTTATTTACTTGCGACTTCGAAGAGTGGATTCAAGATTGCTTTCGCTTCAACAGAATGATTTTTCTTGGAGTAAGGTTTGCCCATCAGTAACCCCGCTTTTGTCCACATAATGGTTTTATTGTTTAAATCAACAATGTGTACCACATACTGTTGCCCTTCCTGTGGAATATAGGCCGTTACCAGACCGCTACCAGCACCGACGGTTGCAAGGGTAACGCCTACACTTAAAGCGCCGGCGGCAAATTTCTTACCAAAAGACGCATCCGTACCTGTCACTGATGCAATAAATGCGTAATTGGATTGGGTTAAGTCTTTAATTGTAGTAACGTCTTGATCGCTTAGTTCAAGCAGATTACTCACCGGTTTTTTTTCTTTGGCATTTTTAACAGCCAATGCTACCTGTTTATTAAAGCTTTGTTTAAGATTGAGCAGAGCTTGCTGCTGTTGCTCTGACAAGGTTTTGTTTTCTAAAGAAACAAGTGGATAATTTTTAATTTCAGCACGTTTAGTTTCACTATCTAGGCGATAGTCATATTTCTTCAGTTGCTCTTCAGGCATAAGACCACACACAAAAGGCATGAAAGTATGACTGACTGTTACACCTTGTTCATTGAGCTGGCTGGAGAGCAGGGCTGCAAATTTCTGGGCGGTTAAACGAGACTGTTCACCTTCAATCAGACTGGTGCCCAACTCACTTCGAATTAAACATCCATCCGAGATAACGGCAACCTGATTTGTTTTGATCAGCGTTTGAGTTTGATTGAGTTTATTTCGCTCTTCTGGAGAGATTTTAGTGGTTGCACAGCCTGTGACAGAAAGACCAATTGCCAAACAACAGAGTAATTTTTTCATGTGTACTTTAAGAGGTTGAGTAAATTTTTGTAAAATTATGGATAAATAATGTATTTAAGTAAATAGTTATCATTATTATTTTTTAATAATTTAAATAGGCTTTTATTTCTGATGAAGCAGGGCGGATTTAAATTGAAATTTACCGTTTATCTGACCCTTACTGAATCCATTCTGACTTTGCTGTAGCCTATTTATATCTGCTTTTATTTAACTCACTATTGTCTTATGGATGAGGGATATTTGGAGCAAACGATGAATTTTCAAAAACAAGCAGCTTTAATCTCCCTGTTGATGATTACAGGCATGCCAATGGCTTATGCGCAAGAGGATGAGGTGACGGCATTGCCGACGATTCGGGTCATGGCTGAATCCGAACTGCGTGAAGAAGTTGGTTTCGTGCCTTATCAAGAAGATAAGCAAACTCGCCAAGCACTGCAGCATCGTGTCTATAAAATTCACAATGACATACAGAATGCAGGTGTGACTGCAAGTCCGACTACTGTGAATTATCAGCCTACGACGGCACAGCCGGATCTGTCTCAATATTCTCCGATTTTGCAGCAGTACATATTGGCTGTGGCATCAGGTTTTCAGTCTTCAGACCCGACCAATGGTCTTTTTAAAATGCTGGAGCCTTTGAATATTAACCGAGGTAATATTGACGGTATTCGCAATGGCACGATTAAAATCGATCTAGGCGATATTTTGAAATTGCAGCAACAGATTCGAGATGGATTAAATCCGCCACAGAATCCTTTATTGCCGCGTTAAAAGTTTGTTCCTAGAAATAAAAAATCCCCGCATAGTGCGGGGATTTTCTTTTATCTTAGTGTCGGTTAAACACGTTCGATAATGGTCGCGATACCTTGACCAAGACCGATACACATGGTCGCAAGACCGATTTGTGTATCTTGTTGTTCCATCACGTTCAACAATGTTGTTGTGATACGTGCACCAGAACAGCCCAATGGGTGACCCAATGCAATCGCACCACCATTCAAGTTGATGATGTCTTGCTTGTCATAAACGCCTAAGCCTTTCATCACTGATAAGCCTTGTGCAGCAAACGCTTCGTTTAACTCGATGGTCTGGATATCCGCCATGGTTAAACCAGCACGCTTAAGCGCTTTTTGAGTTGCTGGTACTGGACCGTAACCCATGATCGCAGCATCACAACCCGCAATTGCCATTGAACGAATTACAGCACGTGGTTTTAAACCCAATGCTTGAGCACGTTCAGCAGACATCAATAACATTGCAGATGCGCCGTCGGAAAGAGCAGATGAAGTTGCTGCTGTGACTGAACCACCTTTAGGATCAAACACTGGTTTCAATGCTTGGAATGCTTCAAGGTTGGCATCAGGACGAATCACTTCGTCGATGTCGCAAAGGATTTTGAAGCCATTTGCATCATGACCTTCAACACCAACGATTTCGTTTTTAAAACGACCTTCTTGAGTTGCAGCCCACGCACGACGGTGAGATTCAACACCGAAAGCATCTTGCTCTTCACGAGAGATACCATTCATGCGACCTAACATTTCAGCGGTTAAGCCCATCATGTTCGATGCTTTGGCATAGTGTTTAGATGCTTCTGGGTTAAGGTCGATGCCGTGCATCATACCGACGTGGCCCATGTGCTCTACACCACCGATGATGAAGATATCACCCTGGTTGGTTGCAATCTGTGCAGCAGCCGTGTGGATTGCTTGCATAGAAGAACCACACAGACGGTTAACTGTTTGGCCGCCGGCAGTTTTTGGAATGTCAGCCAATAAACCAATGTTACGAGCAATGTTCATACCTTGCTCTAAAGTCTGGTTGACACAGCCCCAGATTACATCTTCAACTTCATTAGTATCAAACTGGTTACGAGCAACAAGTGCACGTACTAATTCAGCAGATAAACTGTCGGCACGTACATTGCGGAACATACCGTTACGTGATTTGCCCATGGCAGAACGAACGCCATCAACAATCACAACGTCACGTGGATTTAAAGTAGCCATTCACGTCGCTCCTTAACCGTAGAATTTTGTGTTGTTAGCAGCCATGTCACGCAACATTTGTGGCGCTTCATAAGCCTTACCTAAGTGTGCATATTTGTCGCAAAGCGCAACGTATTCAGCAACACCTGTTTGGTCGATGTAACGGCATGGACCACCGCGGAATGGAGGGAAACCAACGCCCATGATCATTGCCATGTCTGCTTCAGAAGCAGTTGCAACGATCTTGTCTTCTAG
Source organism: Acinetobacter sp. WC-323 (assembly GCF_000314615.1). Classification (NCBI taxonomy): domain Bacteria; kingdom Pseudomonadati; phylum Pseudomonadota; class Gammaproteobacteria; order Moraxellales; family Moraxellaceae; genus Acinetobacter; species Acinetobacter sp. WC-323. The sequence goes on along the minus strand of NZ_AMZS01000058.1, from coordinate 190,008 downwards.
GCAACGAACAGTTTCGTTACAGAAAGCAAGCATCATACGGTCAATGATTTCCTGGTTATCAAACTCACGTTTTTCACCAGTCACGAATGGTGCAATGATGTCGTATGCTGTTGGATCAACAGTTTTCGCTTTCTTGCCTTTCTTATCTAACACGTATTTGTAGAAACCAACGTCGTTCTTTTGACCAAGACGTTTTGCTTCGTACATTGCTTCGATTGAACCTTTGTAGTCTGGCTTCATACGGTCAGGGAAACCTTCTGCCATCACTTCTGCGCCATGAACACCTGTATCGATACCAACAACGTCGATCAAGTATGCAGGGCCCATTGGCCAGCCGAATTTCGCCATGACATTATCCACTTGCTGGAAATCCGCACCGTCTTTTACAAGCAGGTCGAATGCACCGAAGTACGGGAACAATACACGGTTAACCAAGAAACCTGGGCAGTCGTTAACAACGATTGGGGTTTTACCCATTTTCTGAGCAAGAACAACGGTGGTTGCGATTGCTTCTTCAGAGGTCTTTTCACCACGAATGACTTCTACAAGCGGCATCATGTGTACCGGGTTGAAGAAGTGCATACCTACAAAGTTTTCAGGACGTTGTAAAGCTTTCGCCAAACGTGTGATTGAAATCGTAGACGTGTTAGACGCAATAATCGTGTTTTCACGAACATGCTTTTCAGTATCAGCAAGCACGATTTCTTTGACTTTTGGATTTTCAGTCACCGCTTCGATCACGATATCCACTTCTTTAAACTCGTCATAGCTTAAAGTTGGACGGATGCGAGCCAGTGTTTCACCCATTTGCGCAGGTTTCATTTTCTTGCGTTCAACTTGCTTGGTGAGCAAGCCATTCGCTTCTTTCATACCCAATGCAAGTTGTGGGTTACCAATGTCTTTCATGATGATTGGTGTGCCTTTGCTTGCCGCTTGGTAAGCAATACCACCACCCATGATACCAGCGCCGAGTACAGCGGCTTGGTTCACTGGATGAGCACCTTTCTCATATTTTTTCGCAGTTTTCTTCACCACTTGGTCATTGATGAATAAACCAATCAATGCACCTGCTTGTGGAGTAATCGCAGCTTTTGCAAAACCTTGTGCTTCTGCTTTTAACGCATCATCACGGGTTGAGCTTGCACCTGCTTGTAAAGAATCAAGCAATAATTTTGGCGCAGGGTATTGAGCCGGGTTTGCTTTTGCAAGGACCGCACCTTTCGCCGTATTGAACGCCATCATTTGTTCAAGTGGGTTCAATTTGATTGCATCTAATTTTTCTTGACGCTTTGCTTTCCAGTTTAAACGGCCAGCAATAGCTTGTTTAACTAGATCAACCGCAGCTTCTTGTAATTTGTCAGCAGCAACAACCGCGTCTACAGCACCGTCTTTCAATGCAGCAGCTGGTTTTTTCGGGTTCGCCATTGCCATCCATTCAACGGCATTGTCGATACCAATTAAACGGCTTAAACGTACGCTACCACCGAAACCAGGATAAATACCCAATTTGATTTCTGGTAGGCCAACTTGCGCTTGTTCTGACATCACACGATAGTCACACACCAAGCACATTTCAAAACCGCCACCCAACGCTGTACCATTGATGGCAGCAACTTTAGGTAGATCTAAGTCTTCAAAACTGTTGAAGATTTCATGTACAGGCATAAGCCAATCAACAATCGCTTGCTCACCAGCAGCGAAGTTATCGCCAAACTCAGTAATGTCAGCACCAACGATGAAGGTTGATTTGCCAGAAGTTACGACTAAGCCTTTAATATCGTTATTGGCTTTCACTGCAGCAATTGCTGCTTGGAAGTCTTCGATGGTTGCACGGTTAAACTTGTTAACCGACTCACCTTGTAAGTCAAAGCGGAATTCTGCAATTCCGTCCGCAAGCATTTGGACGGTAATGGCATTGCCAGCGTGGATCATGCCTGATCTCCCTTGTTGTGGAGGATTCTAAGTGGATGTCATAAAGCATATGTGCAGTTTGAGCACATAAAAAAGCTTCGCTAATCTTACGATAACTATATCCAAAAAGGACATAACAAGTTGTATCAAGCCGTGACGCTAGGGTCACCATTTGTTTTTGTTGCCCTATCTTTGAATTTATCTTTTTGAAAAAAATAATTTTTAAGTATTCTTAGTTGTGTTTATTCTGGCTTTTATGAGGCTTTATTTATCCCGTCGAAATGCCTACGTTCTTTAAATATTCAACTGTTTTTAATGCTACGAATCAGACCAGTGAAGCGGGAGTTATCTCTATAAATTTTGACTTTAATCTAAAGATTGAAAATATCAAACAAACATTCTTATTAAACAAATTAGGACATTTTTTGTATAACAGACAGAAAGACTTGTCTATTTTTTTATCTTTAGATAAGCTTCATGTGATAAAAATGTTTAAGAAAGTAAAATTATGTTAAAAATTAAAATTGTTGTATTGGCCATGCTTCCATTGATGTTAAGCGCATGTGGAGGAGGTGGCAGTTCAGGAAATGATTCCGGTCCAAAGAGTGACAATAATACAACTGTACCCATTCAGGAAAAAGTTACAGTAGATTTGTATCATGTAGATCCTGAAACTTTATCTGCGCAAAAATATGCGTATGTTGATAATGTGATTAAAGGAATAACCTACTATACACCGTTAAGTGAAGATGAGTTTTTGTTGACGGCAGATCAACTTTTTACAAACACTTGGGTTGACTCAGATACGAAAGCAATTACACCCTTAAAATTTTATTTTAGTGATGCTCCTAAAACAGGCTATTACCATACGTTTAAGAAGATAAATATCTCTGGTGAAAATGTTTTTGATCGCTTTTACCCTGGTTATAAAGTTATTTTTGATCAATGGGGGACTAGTGGGTTTGAGGAGCAAACAGTCGGTCAAGCTTATCAAAGAACAGTACCCTTATATTTTCCTCAGGGGTCTTATTGTTATCAAGTCCAAGATGAGATTGTTGATAAGCCATATATTACTTTTTCTAAAGAAGGTATGACTGGTGACAACTATGATGAGGTCTTATCCTTGGTTGAAGCAAATTTCAAAGCAGCTGTGAAAGAAGCAGGGCATACTTATAAGATTTCGACAGGAAAATGGAATGACTATACCTGGCGTTATTATCGTGAATATGATGCTTATGGAGTCGTTTTTGAGGCAGTCCTCATTAATTTTAAAGGTGAACTTGTTATAGGTAAAATGAATCATTTTGAAGATACTCATCTGAGTAATATGATTACGGAGCAGCAAAAACGTTTGGCCACCCTCAATAAAGAAACAGACCCATATAACTATTATAATCAAAAAGCTTATGTTTCTGAGTTGGAAAAAGGTTGTTCGTGGTATAACGATATTGCAGCACAAACCATAGCGAAACTATAATTTTCAAATGTTTTAATAAAAAGCAAGGCACCTCCCTTGCTTTTTATATTTCTCTATTTCAGTAGCTTTTGTTAATATTGCTAAAATTTTTCCAGACACTTCCAAGCTTTGAAGCTAGCTTAGTTAAACCGAGAAGGGGTAACTATATGATTAAGTGGATCATATTAGCGATTTTTATCATTTCTGCATTGTATATCCAGCGTCGTGGGAAAGTGAAACATTCGTTTTATCGTCAGTTTTTTGACCATTCGACGATCCTCGCGCCAATTAACTTTTTAATGTACATGTTTTCCAAAGTGCCGAATCAGCCGTATATCGACACCCAGCATTTTAAGGATTTAAAAATCCTTGATGAAAACTGGGAAATGATTCGTGATGAAGCCAAAGCTTTGTATGACAAAGGTGGGATTAAAGCTTCAAGTAGTTATGATGACTTGGGCTTTAACTCGTTCTTTAAAACGGGCTGGAAACGGTTCTATTTGAAATGGTATGACTCTGCGCATCCATCAGCAGCTGAACTTTGTCCGAAAACAACCGCTTTATTAAAAACATTGCCTACGATTAAAGCAGCGATGTTTACTGAACTGGCACCAGATAGCCGTCTGGTTCGTCACCGCGATCCGTATGCTGGTTCATTACGTTACCATTTGGGCTTAATCACACCAAATGATGACCGTTGCTTTATTGATGTAGATGGTGAACGTTATTCTTGGCGTGATGGCGAAAGTGTGGTGTTCGATGAAACCTATATCCACTATGCTGAAAATACGACCGATCAAAACCGTATTATCTTCTTTGCCGATGTTGAGCGTCCATTAAAAACACGTTTTATGGAAAAGTTTAATCACTGGTTTGGAAAAAAGGTAATGACGGCTGCGAGTTCGCCAAATGAAGCGGGTGACCAGACAGGTGGTTTAAACAAGGCATTTGGTTATATTTACCAGATCCGTATTAAAGCCAAAGCCTTGAAGAAGTCGAACCGTTCGTTGTACTACTTTTTGAAGTGGTTCATTATGCTAGGTTTGTTCTTCCTGATTTTTATTCGTCCTTATGTCTTTTAAGTTCGAATAATGTGGACGCCCGAAAGGGCGTTTTTTTATGGCTGATTAAGCTAGAATAATATAAGTTTATAAAAAAAACTTAAGGAAAAACATGCAAGTATTCCGTTCAAAAATTGATTGGTGGTTCTGGGGTGTGGTCATCGCAACTACAGGTTTATTGCTCCAATTTTTGTGGGCCATGTATATCAAGGGAACGATACAGGAATATCCTGAACATGCAGTAATTTATTTTTTTACTATTGTATTGTTGTGGTGGCCGATTCTAAATACGCGCTATATCGTAACCGAACAGCACTTAGTGATTCGTTCGATGTTATTTAAGTGGCAGATCAACAGATCAGATATTACCAAAATCTCGGAAAGTCATAACCTCATTTCATCTCCTGCCTTATCTTTGGATCGTTTACGTATTGATTATCAGAAAAATGGTGTGATAAGTCATATCCTGATTTCACCTAAAGATAAAGATGTTTTCTGTCAGGCCCTAGGACAAGGACGCGATAAAGCATAGGTGAATAATTTGTTATTTCAGATGAGCTAGATAAACTTGTTTTTTGAATGGAAATAATTTTTTAGTTGTACGGAGTAGTATGACTTGGATAAAATTCAATATTTAAAATCATGAGAAAATATAATGAAAAAACAATTGTTGATTGGGTTAAGTTTTTTAAGCCTAGTGGCTTGTAGTGAAGAAAATGATGATCATTATGGAACTGTTGATCCAAAGAATAACGCTTTTTACAGTTATGATCTTGCAGCCGCAAATCAATCAAACAAACTGATAAAGAAAAGCTATCAGATCGATAAAAATAATGATCTTTTAATTACTTACAATGAAAAACCTGTATTACAAACGGAAGCTCTTCGAAACTTTATAACAAGCAATGGTATCTCAACAATATTTCCGCCACAAAATACAGCGGGAGCTTATATAGTGGGGCGTAAAGCAATATTTAATGATCATGTTTTAGAATACGAACCTTATAATTTAGAACAGAGAACAACATTTAAGCTCACTTATCAGCTTAAGAAGATTGACTTATCTGGCTTACAAGTTTCAGACGCCGTGCGATACTTTTTAAGCCAAGCGACAGCATCAACTCTGATAAATGATGCAACACTGGAAATTCTTCAAGCTTTATTATTTGCTAGTCAAGATAAATTCCCCTCAGGTGCAACATGTTGGCAGAAACAAGTTCAGTTGAGTACGCAAGATTATATTGAATCTTATCCGACACAAAATCTTGCGCACGTCAGCACAAGTAGTAATGTCCAAAATCAGGGAATCTGGCAGAATGCAGCATGGACAGCATTTCAACCCAGCACAGAGTTTAACTTAGCGAATACACGGATCCGTCATCAGGCTCGTGAATATTGGGGTTTTTATCATACTACAAGAGAAGTTCAGGTAGTTCCTTCCACAAATGAACTGGCCTGTGATTTATTTAACGAGTCTGCATTTAAGAGCGTGGACAAAGTATTAGGTAAGGTTCTTTAATCATCAATGTAATTTGAGTTATTCAATTGATAGATTTCAGCTCAATTGACTTGAAATTGATTTAGGCAGGCTACATCATCAAGATAATACTGATGATTAAAGCTGACTAGTGAATTCAAACGCTCGAGAACACATTGAAAAAATATTGGCGCATATGACCCAATTACCCGGTGTTTATAAAATGCTGGGTAAGGATGGCGAATTGCTATATGTGGGCAAAGCCAAAAACCTGAAAAACCGTGTCTCGAGCTATTTTGTAAAAACCATTGATCATCCGAAGACACAGGCTTTGGTGGCCCGTATTTATGATATTGAGTCGCTGGTGGTGCGCTCGGAAACGGAAGCATTATTACTCGAACAAAACCTGATTAAACTGCATCGTCCGCCCTACAATATTATGTTGCGGGATGATAAGTCTTATGTCTATATCTTTGTATCTGCCGATAAACCCTATCCGCGAATCGCCAGTGGGCGAGGCAAGGGCAAGCATCAGATTGGCAAGTTCTTTGGGCCTTATCCTAGTGCCTATAGTGCCAGAGATACCTTACTGGTTTTACAAAAATTATTTAATGTACGTCAGTGTGAAAACAGCTATTTTTCACAACGCAAACGCCCGTGTCTGCAATACCAGATTAAACGATGCACTGCGCCGTGTGTGGGTCTGATTAGCCCCGAAGATTATAAAGAAGATGTCGATAACTCGATCCGCTTCTTGCAAGGCGATACCAAAGAGCTGAATCAGGAACTGATCAGCAAAATGGAGCAGGCGGCAGAAGCGCTGGAATTTGAGAAAGCCGTGTTCTATCGCGATCGTTTGGGCTTATTGCGTGAAGTTCAGGCCCAGCAAGCAGTATTTAAAATTAAGGGCGAGGCCGATATTCTGGCGATTGCCTATCAGGCAGGGGTGACTTGTGTCCAGATTATGCATGTGCGTAATGGACGTATGCTTGGCGGTAAAAGTTATTTCCCGGATATGCTGAGTGATGATTTGGGACAGATGCTCAGTGATTTTATGGCGAATTTTTATTTTCAGGTGGCTGATGAAGTGCCGTCTGAACTGATTGTGAACATCGACATTCCTGACAAGATTCAACTGGAAGAGGCGTTACAGCAAAGCTTTCATAAAAAGGTTCAGATCAAGCATAAAGTGCGTGAAACGCGCGCGGAATGGCTTGAGCTGGCGCAAATGAATGTCCAGCATGCGATTAAAGGTAAGTTGAGTAGTCATCTGGAACTGAATGAGCGTTTTCATCAGCTAGAACAGGTGGTTGGTCGCCCGGTTGACCGGATTGAATGTTTTGATATCAGTCATACCATGGGCGAAGCACCGATTGCTTCTTGTGTGGTGTTCGATCAGGGTGGTGCCAGAAAACGTGATTATCGCCAGTTTGCCATTCAGGATATTACCGGTGGTGATGATTATGCGGCCATGCGTCAAGCGCTGATCCGCCGTTATAAAAAGAATATGCTGCCAGATTTACTATTGATTGACGGCGGTAAAGGGCAGTTGCATATGGCGATGGAGGTGATGCAGGAGCTACAGCTGGAGGCCTTTATGATTGGGGTGTCTAAAGGCGAAGGACGTAAACCTGGACTGGAAACCCTGCATTTTACTGATGGCACCAAGATTCAATTGCCCGAAGATCATAAAGCATTGCATCTGATACAGCAGGTGCGTGATGAAGCCCATCGTTTTGCCATTACCAAACATCGTGCCAAGCGCGATAAACGTCGCAGCAGTTCAGTTCTGGAAGCGATACCAGGTTTGGGGCCAAAACGTAGACGCGATTTGCTCACCCATTTTGGTGGCATTCAGGGAGTATTAAAAGCTTCCGAAAAAGATTTAATGCTTGTTCCCGGTCTGGGTGAAGTGCTGGCGAGAACAATTTATAAAATCTTGCATGAATAAAAGGCCAATTGACTTAATCGTCCTGTTCAGACTGTATCAATGATCATTCACAAAATATGAAAAACGTTCAAAGATAGGACGTTTTGTCATGAAGGAAAAATGATGTCATTGCTTCCGCTCTATCAGCAGGTTGAACAACAACAGTGGATTGATATCCCGTCAGGCTGGCTGCAAGGCCGTACCGTGTTTGGAGGACTGGTCGCAGGCATTCTGATCCAGAAAGCTTTAAGTATTTTACAAGATGCAGCAAAACAACTGCTGAGCTGTAATATTACGTTTGTGGGCCCGGTACAGCAAGGACAAGCCAATATTACCGCGGAAGTCTTACGTGAAGGCAAGTCGGTGACTACGCTGGAAGTGAGGTTATGGCAGAACGAGGCTGTACAAACGATCTTGATCGCTAGCTTTGGTTCAGCGCGTGAGTCCCGGATTCATGTTGAAAACTTGCCACAGGTGCCTGCTTATCCGACGCCAGAGCAACTCGATAAAACCTTTTATATTGAAGGCTTAATGCCTGAATGTTTACAGCATTTTGAACTGTGCTGGGCTGAAGGCAGTTATCCAATGGCTGGCAGTAAAGTTCCTGATTTTGGTGGATGGAGCCGTTTTTCACCCGATTTGCATCAGAACCGTGCCATGCAGCTTCCTGATCTGTTTGCCTTGATGGACGTGTGGCCGCCGGGGGTGTTGCCGATGTTTAAAATACCTGCACCGGCAAGTTCTTTATCATGGCAGATTACCTATTTACATCCCGTGACGGAGCAGGTGCAAGACTGGTTTAAGTATAAAGTTGTGACCGAGTATGCAGAACATGGTTATTCCACCGAATATGCTTATCTGTGGAACCGTGAAAACCGTTTAATTGCGGTGCTTAGACAAACAGTTGCGGTTTTTGCCTAGTCGACACTGCGGTGCATTTCGTATAAAGTTGCCTACACATGAATACAATCTCAGCACATCCTTTGTGCAAACTGCATTTGATGCGAACAACATGGCGGTGTTTATGAGCACAGGGCAAATCCTGAACATTCCTAATATCTTAACCTTGGCACGTATTGCCCTGATTCCCGTGTTTCTGGTGATTGCTTACTGGCCACCAGCAATTGGAATTGCTGAGCATCATGGGGGTATGGTGCGTCATATGGTACTGACAGCGATCTTTGTTCTGGCAGCTATAACCGACTGGTTTGATGGCTATCTGGCACGAACCCTGAATCAGACCTCGGCCTTTGGACGCTTTCTGGATCCGGTTGCAGACAAGTTAATGGTTGCAGCGGCCCTGATCGTTCTAGTGCAATGGCAACCAACCATTTCCATGGCCTTTGCGGCGATCGTGATTATTTCGCGGGAGATTACCGTATCTGCCTTACGTGAATGGATGGCGGAACTTGGTGCGCGTACCAGTGTTGCGGTTTCAACGGTCGGAAAATACAAAACCGCCTTTCAAATGATTGCGATTAGCGTATTCCTGTTGAACTGGAAACCTTTGGAGATCTGGGCCTATGCCTTGCTCTATGCTGCTGTCATCTTAACCTTATGGTCGATGTTTATTTACATGAAAGCTGCGTGGCCGTATTTAAAACAGCCTTAGAAGCTAAGTCCACCTAGCCGGCGCAAATTTAAAAAAAATTAGAGAATAACTGCACTCACGATACTTGATTGGACAAGCGTGAGTGCTTAAAACGATAAGTTGGGAATACATCAATGTCATCAGTATTATATTTATCTGACCAATTCTTACATCAATTGTAAGGCCAAAAATCACACACGATTGATTGTCATGCGGTCAGTCAGTACAAGAAAAATTTGCAAGAAATCAAGCAGCGCAAGCAATGGAAAACCTCGGGAACGGGGGCGCAATTCATGGGTGTCGCGAATTATAGCGAGCAAGAGGAGTTGGCGCATGTTTATCCTGTTGATGCGGTTTTAATAGATGAGCAGCATTTAATTTATGCTGCACAATTGCAGGATGGCTGTGCGATTTACATCAAATCACTCTTGGATCTACAGCAACCCGAAGCATTAGTGTTAAGAAATAATGAATTTATTATTCACCACATGGATTACGATGCGCAGAATAAAAGGCTAGTTTTATCAGCTAGTCCAGAGCATGCCTATGAACGTCATCTTTGTATTTTAGGTTTAGATTCTAATCGGATTCAATATGTTACAGAAGGTGATTGTCAGGATCAGCATCCATGTTTTGATCCACAAAATCCAGACATTATTTATTACGATAGTTGTGGTTTTGCCTATGATCAACAAGGAAGTGTCAGTATCGGGCCTCGGGAAGTGTGTCGTTTGAATCTGAAAACAGGTGATCTGGAAACGATTATTGCCGACCCTCGTTATGATTGCTACAAACCGAAAATAGATGCGAAGGGACAGTTACATTTTTTAAAGCGACCTTATAAGAATCAACACTATCGTGGCAACTCTTTAAAAGATATTGTATTTGCGCCATTTAAAATTATTCGGGCAGTATTTGGTTGGTTGGATTTCTTTACCCAGCGCTATACAGGTGAATCCTTGAAGTCAACCTCAGGTAGTAACCCTGCGAAATCGAGACAAAAATCAGAAGAAGAACTGTTTGTGGAAGGAAATTTGATTAAGGCACAAAAGGCAGTGCAGCAAAATCAAAATGCTGGAGAGAAATTTGCCGGCATTATTCCACGTAGTTGGGAGCTAGTCCTGTATTCAAGCACAGGAGAGCAAAAAGTACTTAAACGAGGTGTGTTGAGTTATAGCTTGGATACTGAGGGTACAGTTCTTTATTCAAATGGAAAGCACTTGATATCTATTGCAGCTGATCAGACTGAGACGATGTTGGTAGAAGCCAAGCTGATTCAAAAAATCATATGTTAATATACTTTTAATTGTAAAAGCCTTCGAACAAGAAGGCTTTTTTTATGGCATAAACATACCTCAGGCAAGAAAAAAGCCCATAACAACGATGAGCTTAGTTCTCTGAGGAAAGTCATGCTCTTTTGGGAGAGTATGCTGAAGAACATAATCATCATATGAGAATTTATTGCTATTTACAACCGTGTAAAATGTAAAAGTTTTTTAATATTCTCAAACTGGCTGGCCTGGGCTCTCAGGCAAGCTTACAAATTTATGTTCAATCTGATGGGCATTATTCTGCAAAATTTCAATCAGCTTTTGGATGTTGATGAAGTCAAAACGGTTCTTTGAAGCTACCAGGGTCAGTGCAATCGGTGCTTCTTTACTGGAGAAACGGATAGGTACCGACAAACTACACAGTTGAGGATCAATTTCACCTTGAGATAAATAGAAGCCTTGTTTCTTGATTTTGCGCATATGTTGAATGAACTCTTCCTGGGTCTGCGCAAATCCGACTTGTGCCAATTCTTTTGAAAACTGCTGATAATAGGCCTGAATTCGTTGCTTGGATAAATGAGCGATCACGATTTTAGGTGAAGCGCCAATATACACCGGACGTGGACAACCTCGGCCAAAAGACAGTAATTCTGCATCCTTAAAGGTCTCATGATGCAGATCGATACAGTAATCATGATTTAAATAGGTGAGTAAACAACATAATTCGGTGCGTTCCACAATATCGCGCATAAACGGAATGCTGATCTGAACCAGAGGATCAGTGCTATGCGAAATATAGTCAAGTACCGCAATTTTAGAACCAAGGGTATAGTCACCCGAGGTACCACTAATGCGCTTGAGAATATCGGCCGAGACCAGCTCTTTTAAATAACGATAGGCAGTGGGTTTGGAGAGACCAAGCTCATCACAAATGATATCGACATTGATAATCGGACGTGAAACTGAAAATAAATCCAGCACGGTGAGAATTTTACCAAAACTCGAAATTGCCATGATGCGTTGTCTACTCCTTGCCAAATAACGTGAAAACCGAACTTTTATTGCTTTATAACAGAAAAGGCTTAAGTGGGGTATGGGATTTTAAATTTGCTCAGCTTCGATCAGGAAATAGAGGCCGTTGTTGAGAAAATTCTGAAATATTAACGTAATTATTTTAGATTAAAATTAAAAATTATCAAATAGTGATAATTTATATTGACTAATTCGCTTTGTTTTGAAAAAATTAGCAGCACAATGTCTTATTTGGATAATTATTTTTAGGGAAATCTCTCTAAAAATCCCAGACGCAAGCATTGTATATCACTCCCAATATCCAGTTTTATTCCTATCAATTGCCCTGATTTGAATTCTTCAGATCAGTCTGGACAAGTCGTCACCTATTTATCGATGTGATGAGGATCAAACTGACTCTGAATTGAGACATGTTCATGCTATTTAAACAGTTGTTGGCTTTTAGACCGAGTCGACTCGACATCATCTTTGCGTGCAAAACATTTGTAGCAGGTATGCTGGCATTGTTTATCTCGTTTGAACTGGACCTGATCAATCCGATGTGGTCGATTGGTACCGTGCTGATTATTGCCAATCCTTATTCAGGGATGGTGTCTTCCAAATGTGTGTACCGTTTAGTGGGAACCGTTGCGGGGGCAATCATTGCCTTATTGCTGACACCGCATTTTATTAATACGCCGTGGCTATTCACCATTATCCTGTCTTTGTGGGTCGGTTTTGCCTTGTATGTGTCGTTACTTGACCGCACGCCGCGCAGTTATGTGTTCATGCTGGCGGGGTATTCCACGGCAATGATTGTGTATAACGCGATTACTTATATCGATACCTATAATATTTTTGATATTGCCATGGCTCGCGTGCTGGAAATTTCTATTGGGGTGGTGGCCACTGCCGTGGTCTCAGCCACCTTTTTCCCGGTCCATGTCGGGGCCATGATCAAGCAGCGGGTCAATAAAACCCTGAATGATCTGGAAAATACCTTTGAGCGTTTGATTACCGCGCAGAAAGAACCAGAAAACTATACTCAGGTTTTATCGGTCATTACCCGCGATGCTTCCGATATTCATGCCTTGGCCGTGCATCTGGCTTATGAAAAAGGTGAGCTCAATGGCATGACCAAACCCTTACAGGAAATGCTGCATCAGGTGTCTTTGGTGGTAGCGAATCTGGTGGCTTTGTCGCAACGGGTGAAACAGCTCGGGCAAATGCAATTGACCAGTCTGACCCCACATTTAGATCGGCTTCGTCAGGATACCTTGACCTTTCTGAAACAGGAACGGAGTTTAACACCAGCAGATTTACAAACATTGCCTGATAGTTTTGAACAGGACTTTGCTGAGTTGATGTCGATTGCAACGCCTGAACAGCAAATTGTACTGGCAGCCTTGAAAATGGATGTGCGTCATTTTATTGCCAATATGCTGGCGGTAAAACTGATCTGGCAACAGATCCAGCAGGGTAAAAAAGACATACCCGCTGAAATTACCTCGATCACTACCAAGTATCCGAGTTTGCACCGCGATCATGGTATTGCGATTCGCGGTGGTATTAGTGCCGTGCTGATCACGTTTATTGTTACCGGTGCCTGGATTTTATCAGGCTGGAAAGCGGGTTTCATGATGGCGCAAATGGGTGCCATCACGGCCTGTATCTTGACCGCTCTGGATAATCCGGTGCCAGTACTACGCATCTTTATCTGGGGCAGTATCGTTTCGGCAGGACTCGTATTTTTATACGCCTTTGGTATCTTCCCGCACGTCACTCACTTCTGGCAGTTGGCGCTGGTATTGTTTCCGGTGTTTCTGGTGGCTGTGACCATGATGGCAAACCAGATGCTGATGCCAATCGGTATGGTACTGGGCATTAACACCATGATGGGTTTGAACTTGCATAATCAGTACACCATGGATGCCGTGTCTTATCTGGACAGTTCCTTTGCCATGGTTCTGGGGGTGATGGTGTCGCTGATTGTGATTGATCTGGTACGTGCGGTTTCTCCAGATACCAGTGCGACACGGATTCTGGCCTTGCATTATCAGGCCATGCGACAGGCATTACATCTGTCTTATGGCAGTGACTTCAAGATTCATTTACGCAGCATGCTGGATCGTGTCGGTGTATTGAATACCAAGATGGTACAAAATCCAGAAATTAAAACAGCGATTCAAAATGCTTTGGTGGAAAGTAGCTCGATTGTGGATCTGGTCCGTTTACAGGAAATTAGCCAGAAATTGCCGCAACTGGCCGAACTGCAACAAGAAGTGAATCTGTTACAGCAACAACTGACCGCGTATTTTCAGGCCCAAGAGAAGCAACTGTCGATTCATCATTTTCCAGCAGAGATCGTACAGCAAATCGCGCGTTTGCAGCATATTGCTCCACAGATTGAAGATGTTCAATTACGTCAACGACTACTGATTTCGCTGAATAATATTTGCGAAAGCATTGGTCATATTTCCACAGAACAGCGCTATTCAGACATGTATGGCTTAGGTATATCTCATGGGTGAACTTAATCTTTATGGCATTTATATTCCGATTCTTTTGGTACAGGCCATTATTGCCTATGTGTTGTTTAAGCTTGCAGGTCCATGGCTTGATCGGCTGATCAGTAAAGGCTGGATTGCACTGCCGAGTATTTTTAATTTGTGCTTTTACTTGGGACTGTTGCTGCTGGTGCACGGGTTATTTGTATGGTTCTGGGCTTAAGTGTTTTGAATAACGCATCTATGAAATTTAATGATTTAAACATAAATGGTAAAGGTAATGAACATGAATGCATTTGATGTGAGAAAAGTCATCCGTCCAATTGTATTACTTGTGGCGGTCCTGATCGCAGTATATACGGTGGTGCATTTATGGAATTACTACAATGCTGCACCGTGGACACGGGATGGCCGTATTCGTGGTGATGTGATTCAGGTGGCCTCCGATGTCAATGGGTTGGTCACCGAAGTGCTGGTACAGGACAACCAGAGCGTGAAAAAAGGCCAGGTGCTATTTAAAATTGATGTGGCACGTCAGGCGCTGGATGTGGAACAGGCCAAATCGGATTTAGCCAAAGCCAAAGCCGGTTTGGCGCAGGCACATGCCAATCTGGCAGGAGCCAAAGCCAGTCTGGTCAAAACTGAAGCCAATATGAAACTGGCGGAGAAAAATGCTGCGCGTTATGCCAGCTTGATGGATGGTGCCATTTCCAAGCAAGAACAGGATCAAGTCTTTGCGACACGTGATCAAGCGATTGCAGAGAAAGAGCAACTGACTGCCAATATTGAACAAGCCAATGCTGCGATCCAGCAACAACAGGCCCTGATTGAGGTGGCCAATAGCACGCTGCATTTGGCCCAGTTGAATTTGCATCGTTCTGAAGTGGTTGCACCAGCGGATGGTACCTTATCGAACTTTGATTTACGTGTCGGTAACTATGTCAAGGTTGGGCAAGCCGTGGCGGCATTGTTAGACCGTCAGCAACTTTATGTAGTCGGTTATTTTGAAGAAACCAAACTCAACCGTATTCATGTCGGTGATGCTGCAACTGTACAACTGATGGGTGATCGTCAACAGATTCGTGGTCATGTGCAGGGGATTGCTTCAGGGATTGAAGACCGTGAGCGTTCTGGCAGTTCAAATTTATTGGCGAATGTGAATCCAACCTTCAGTTGGGTGCGTCTGGCGCAGCGCGTACCGGTTAAAATTGTACTGGATGAGCAGCCGCATAATCCATTGGCCTTCGTGTCTGGACGTACCGCGACCGTAAGAATTATTGAAAAATAATCCATGCGGTTCCCAAGTGCTCTAATTCATTCAAGAATGAGACAACAAAAAGCGGCATGGAACGCCGCTTAATGATAAAAAGATGGTTTTTGCTAAGGGGTAATCCCGGCAGGATCGCGATACCAGCTTTGAATTAATAATGCAGCGGCAAAGCTATCCGCAGATAAACGCTTGGCCTGACCTTTGCTCTGATAAGATTCGAGTTCTTCTCTGGCTTCACGCGTGGTCAGACGCTCATCTACCATCCAGGTCTGAATATTGGTTTGATGGCGTAAACGACGGGCGAATTTCCGTGCACGTGCCGATAGTTCAGATTCAGAGTCATCCATATTCAGCGGTAAGCCCACCAAAAATAAGGTCGGTTGCCATTCCTTGACGATTTTTAACAGTTTATCCCAGTCTGGAATACCATCTTTCATGGCAAATAAGGGCAGGGGATTGCTACTTTCAATCGTGGATTGTCCAATCGCCATCCCCATTTTCTGCGTACCAAAATCAAAGGCCATAATGGATAGAGCTGTTTGCATATCAGGCATGACCAATCTCGGATGCAAACCAGGTGCGATCTACCCCAATTTTCTTGTAGGCCGCATCCCAGCGATCGCCGTAAGGCAGATTGAAAATCAGATCCATATCCGACTCACAGATCAGCCAGTCACCGCGGGTAATTTCTTCTTCAAGCTGGTTTTTGCTCCAGCTGGCATAACCCAGGGCAATCTGATAGCGACCCACCCCTTCATTATGCGCGATGGCGTCCAGAATATCCTTACTGGTGGTAATGCAGACGTTTTCGCCCACCGCAATCGACGAATGCCATGTCGGTTGACCGGTATGTAACACAAAACCTGCTTCTGGGCGTAATGGGCCACCCTGCAATACCGCATGCGGATGCACATTATCGGCATCAATTTCTAAATCATTGAGCAATTCTTTAATCTGTAATTCAGAAGGGCGATTGATGATAATACCTTGAGCGCCATCTTCGTCATGGCGAGCCACGTAAATGACCGTATTGGCAAAGAAGTCATCGGCCATGTCAGGTGGGGCGATGAGACAACGGTGAGTTAGATATTGTTTCGTCACCTAGGCGGTTCTCCCTCAATGTATGGTGCTGATCTATCTATATAGGTTCTTTTTATCAACATACAAGAGTTAATCGGATTTCGCCAATTATTTTCTCATATTTTATGCCTTGGCTCAGGCCGACTGAAATTTTAGCTGTCGTAACTGTCTGGCATGTTGCAAAGTGGTCTCACTAATTTCAACGCCGCCCGACATGCGCGCCAACTCTAAAATACGTTGCTCTTCGCTCAGTTCGATAATGGTACTGCTGGCCGGATCGGTTTGTTGTTTCTTCACCAGCAGATGTTGGTCTGACTGTGCTGCAACCTGAGCCTGATGAGTGATACATAATAATTGGACGTGCTGGGCGAGATCCGCCAGTAAGCGTCCCACCACTTCAGCCGTCCCACCACTGATTCCGACATCAATTTCATCAAATACCAGCACTTCAGCATCTGTTTTTTCTGCATTCATGACTTGCATGACCAGGGCAATACGTGATAACTCGCCCCCGGAAGCTACGCGTGCCAGTGGTTGAGGTGGAATGCCTTTATTGGCCGTAAATAGCAGCTGGATAAAGCTGAGTCCTTCTGCATTGGCAGGCTCTAAGGGTTCAAACTTAAATTCAAAATGCGCTTCAGGCAGTGCCAAGGGTTTGACTTGTTCGGTGAGCTGTTTCGCTAATGGAATCGCTGCTGCACGACGAATGTCATCTAAATGCTGTGCTTTTTGCATAAAGTCCTGATAGGAGACTTCAACCTGCTCCGCCAGCGTTTCTGGGTCTTCCAGTTGGTGTAGCTGTTCTAATTCGTGCTGCCAGCTTTCATATTCCTGTTTCAGTAATTCGGGCTGGGTGCGATGCTTGCGGGCCAAACGATGGAATACCTCCAACGTCGCATTCAGTTGTTCCATCCGCTCCGGATCAAAGCTTTGACGGTCAATAAATTGACGCAGGCTTGCCGTAGCATCATCGATTTCACTTTGGGCATTCAACAAAGCGTTATAGATATTGGCGAGCTGCTCACTCCGGCCTGCATGAGACTCCAGGCGACGGATGATCGATGCCACTTCCTGGGTAATATTCTGTTCCGCTTCATCTAAGACATTCAGGCTATAGCTACAGTCCTGCATGATATGTTCATGGTGACTGAGACGATCAAACTCCTGTTCAATGTCCCGATAATCGGTTTGAACCACGTCTTCGAGTTCTTCAATCTGGGACTCGAGATTTTGTATTTTCTGAATGCGTGTTGCCTGTGCATCCAACGCTGCTTGATGCTGGCGGATATTCTTTTGCCAGGTACTATAGGCTTCACGAACGGCATTCGAGGGTTCAGCAAAATTGTGATAACGGTCTAGCCAGCGTTTCGGATAAGGTGGCTCTAATAACTGTTGTTGACTGTGCTGGCTATAGAGTTGTACCAGTAAACGGCCGATTTCCTTGAGCTCAGCTAAACTGCTGGGACGACCATTGATCCAGGCCTTGCTACGGCCTGTGGCAAAAATCACACGTCTTAAATGGATTTCACCTGAATCATCATCCAGTTCATGTTCGGCGAGCCATTGTGCTTCGGCACTATCCGCCTGATAACTAAATACGGCAGTCACATCGGCTTTGTCAGCGCCATAGCGGACATAGTTGGTATCGGTACGTTCACCCAGACATGCAGATAGCGCATCTAACAATAATGATTTGCCCGCGCCAGTTTCACCGGTCAATACATTGAAGCCTTGTTCAATATCTAAAGCCAAGTGGTCGGCGAGTGCAAAATTAATTAAAGTTAAATGGGTGAGCATAAACGCATCCAATGCACAGAATCTTTTGCTTAAAGATAGAGAAGTTTTAAAGTTGCTACAAGAGTTGAATGGTGGAATTTCCTGATTTACTGTGCGGATAAAGGGTTATTTTGTGATGTGTTTGACCTCTTGGCTTTTTCTTCAACATTTATAGTGGGGGAGCTCAGGTTTTGCGTTGAGTAGATCCAATTTGTTTGTCCGACGCTATGTACCGTATATGAGTCATATATGGTGCAAGGACTTGTGCTTAGGTAAATATTATTAATGTTTGCTGTTCCTCGCCACTTGTAGCTTAGCTGCTCGTCTTATTTCCAGACAAAGCGTTGCTTTATTTCCCCTTCACTCACAGCATATGAGCCATATATGGCGCAAGGTCTTGCGCTCAGGCAAAGTTTTACTTTGCTTTCCTCGCCACTCACAGCATAGCTGCTCGACTTGCGCTCGGACCTTACGAAGCGATGCTTCTCATGCTTTGTTAATCCTAGCCATTCGTAGCAGAGCTACTCGTCTTGCGCTCGGGCAAAGTTTCACTTTGCTTTTCCTCGCTCAGGTATGAAAATTGCTATGTTTAGCCCAGAAAATGGATTGATTAGTTGTCACGGCACAATTAAACTACGTCCAGCATAACCTAATATAAATGCGGCATTATTTGGAGAGTACGCATGAGTTCAGTGCAGTTTGATCATGTAACGGTCATTAAGAAATCGAATGTGTATTTTGGCGGGGCATGTATTAGCCACACCGTACAATTTGAAGATGGTACAAAAAAGACTTTAGGTGTAATTTTACCCACTGAACAGCCTTTAACTTTTGAAACACACGTGCCAGAGCGTATGGAAATTATTTCTGGCGAATGTCGTGTAAAAATCGCAGATAGTACAGAAAGTGAATTATTCCGTGCAGGGCAATCATTCTATGTCCCTGGCAATAGTACCTTCCTGATTGAAGCAGACGATGTACTCGATTATGTCTGTCATTTAGAAGGCTAACCTATTCCTTTCTAAATCGAGTACACTAGAGCCAATAGAAATCCTGTAAAGTCATTTTGCAGGATTTTTTTATTAGGTACTCTTGCGGAGCTATAATCGCTCCTCACCTGTAAAGTCACTTTGCAGGATTCTTATTTTTCAATATTCCTAACACTCTTTTTTATATAAAAGAGGACGTGCTAAACGAGGTCGTTCATGGCAAAACCTGAATATTATTATGGCGTTCATTCGGTGGAGTCATTGTTGGAGTTAGAGCCTGAACGCGTTTTGACTTTATTTACATTAAAAGGTCGAGATGACCAGCGTTTGCAAAAGATCTTGCAACTGGCCGAACCTTTCGGGATCAGCATCCAGAAAGCCAGTCGTGACAGTCTGGAAAAACTGGCAGGTTTACCTTTCCATCAAGGGGTGGTTGCTGCGGTACGCCCACATCCGACCTTGAATGAAAAAGATCTGGATGAACTCATGCAGCAGTCACCAGATGCGTTGTTACTGGCGCTTGATCAGGTGACTGACCCGCACAATCTTGGCGCGTGTATCCGTACCGCGGCAGCGATGGGGGTGCAGGCGGTGATTGTACCGCGTGACCGTTCAGCTAGCCTGACACCGACAGCACGTAAGGTTGCCGCGGGTGGGGCCGAGAAAGTTAAGTTTATTCAAGTGACCAATCTGGCAAGAACCTTGGCACATCTGAAAGACAGCACGCATACCCGTGTAATTGGGACCATGCTGGATGAAAAAGCATTACCGATTCATCAATGTGATTTTAACGGTCCTGTCGTGATCGTGATGGGTGCTGAAGATACCGGTTTAAGACCGATTACCCAGTCACAATGTGATCATACCGTGTATATCCCGATGTCGGGTGACCTGCAAAGTTTAAACGTCAGCGTGGCAACAGGTATGGCACTGTATGAAGCCTGCCGTCAACGTGGTGTATAATTTAAGCTCATATTGTTCTATGTAAGCCCAGATGACTGCTCGTACGCAAGGCTATTTCTTTGTCCTGATCACCATGTGTATCTGGGGCGGATTTACCATTTTTTCCCGCCTCAACGCACACTGGCATGTCAGTGTCTGGGATCTGGTGGCTATGCGTTTTGCCATAGCTTCCCTGATTTTATTGCCAGTTTTAATCTATAAAAAAGATCTCGCTTTTTTATGGAATCCGCGACCCGTGATTTTGGCGCTGATTGGCGGACTGGTGTATTGCCTTACGGTGTATAGCGCCTTTTTACATGCACCTGCTGCCCATGCAGCCATTTTCCTGAATGGCTGTATTCCGCTGTGTACCGCCGTCGCTGCCTATGTCTTGTTTAGACAGCCTTTTGATAAGCATACTTGGACCAGTCTGATCATCATGATGAGTGCATTGCTGTTGATGAGCTATTTGATGCTGCATGATCAAGCCTCAGGATTAGGCATTGGGGATCTACTTCTATTTGTCAGTGCAATCTGGTGGGGGATTTTCACGGTTTTGCTGAAACAGTGGAAGCTCTCAGCCTGGCACGCAACCGCAGGTGTGGTGATCTGGTCTGCAATTATCTATCTCCCTATTTATCTTCTATTTATTCCCAAGCATTTTCATGAAGCAACGCCTGCACATTTATTGATTCAGGGGCTTTTTTATGGTGTGCTGGTGGTTATTGTGGCAACCCTGACTTATGTGGCAGCCATTGAGCGATTAGGGGCATTTAAAACAGGCAGTATTGTCACCTTGGCCCCCTTCATTGCTGCGCTTATTGCTGTGCCTTTACTGAATGAGCCGTTGAATGCCGCGATTGTATGTGGCCTGATCGGGATGGGAATCGGTGCATTGCAGCCATGGCGCTGGTTGAGTAAAGATAGTCTGGCTGAGCAATTGGCCCGGCAGAAACAAGGTTAGAAAGCGTGTTCTGCGCGTTGTAAATAACTCAAGTGCAATGGTTTCAGTTGTTGATGCAGATGTTCCAATAAACCATCATTGACGACAATATCATTGGCTAGCTGTTGTTTTTGCGCACGGGGCATTTGTGCCGCAATGATTTTACGGATCTGTTCTTCGCTTTGTCCATCACGCTGACTGGCCCGTTGTAGCTGGGTTTGTTCATCAGCATCCACCAGTAAGGTATGGTGTGTAAGTTGATGCTGGTTAGTTTCAAAAAGTAAGGGTGAAACCAAAATTACATAAGGACTTTCGGCCTGTTGTAATTGCTGGATAATGGACTGGCGAATGGCGGGGTGGGTAATTTTTTCCAGCGTTTGACGGGCTGCCGGAAACTGGAAAATATGCTCACGTAGTGCTCTGCGATCTAAATTGCCGTCTTCCAATAAGACCCAGTCGCCAAAGGCTTGCTGTATTGCCTGTAATGCAGGCTGGCCTGGCTCAACCACTTCTCTGGCCACAATGTCGGCATCGACTACGCTAATACCTTGAGATTCAAACCATTGGGTCGCAGCTGATTTCCCACTACCAATACCGCCCGTAATCCCCAAGATAAAACCCATATTAACCACCTAAATAAACTTTCATGATTTGATCACCCCATAAAAAGGCGATCCAGCCTGCAATTGCAATATAAGGACCAAATGCAAATGGCTGATTTTCACCACGCATTTTCATCAAAATAATACCAATAATCGCACCGACCATTGAAGAGAGTAGCACAATTAAAGGCAGCAGCATTGGCCCCATCCATGCACCTAAGGCGGCTAACAGTTTAAAGTCACCATAGCCCATGCCTTCTTTACCTGTGATTAATTTGAAAATGTAATACACGATCCAGAGACATAAAAAACCAATGATATAACCCCAGATTGCCAGACTGGCCGAGGTATAAATGGCATAACTGTTAATTCCTAAACCTAAGGCGGCTAGGGGGAGGGTAAAGCGATCGGGTAGCAATTGGGTATCAAAATCAATAAAAGTCAGTGTGATCAAAACCCAGGTCAGCACTAAACCGAACAGCATTTGTAGGGTTGGGCCATAGACCGCAACGACCACCAGAGAACACAGCATGGTCAATAGTTCAATCAGCGGATAACGGATACTGATCGGATTGTGGCAACTGCCACATTTACCCCGCAGGGCTAACCAGCTAATCACAGGAATATTCTGGTACCAGCGAATAGGAGTGTCACACTTGGGACAAGTCGAAGCGGGTTGACTCAGTGTCAGTTTACTGTGGTCAATTATCGGCTGTTCAGGATGCAGAAGCATCTGGCATTCCTGCTGCCACTCTTGTTCCATCATCTTGGGTGTGCGGAAGATAACCACATTTAAAAAGCTGCCGATACATAAGCTTAAAAGCCCAACCGCAAGATACAGTGCAGTCGGGTTTTCAATAAAATAATTAATCATTTGTTGCATGCGAATTAGACCACAGAACCCATTTGGAAGATTGGTAGATACATGGCAACAACCAGACCACCGACTAAAATACCCAGTATAGCCATGATCAGCGGTTCCATCATAGAGGTTAAACCATCTACGGCATTGTCGACTTCATTTTCATAATGGGTGGCAACCTTATCCAGCATGCTGTCTAAGGCACCTGATTCTTCACCAATCGCGACCATTTGAATCGCCATTGAAGGGAAGCGGTTCGAAACACGCATGGCGAATTGTAGTTGCTGACCTGTGGCAACATCTTCGCGAATTTTCATAACCGCTTCTTCGTAAATCACATTATTGGTTGCACCCGCCGTTGATTCTAATGCATCAATCAGTGGGACACCTGCGGCAAATGTCGTGGCCAAGGTACGGCTATAGCGCGCAATAATGGCTTTATATACCAGATCGCCAAAAATAGGCGCTTTCAAAGCCATTTTATCGAGCAGATCGCGGAATTTCTTGCTGCGCTTTTTCGCTTCCAGAAAGGCAGCAATAATGGCACCAATCACGATAATCAGGATAAACCAGTACTCTTGCATCCACTTGGACATGTTCACCACCATTTTGGTGAATGCCGGAAGGTCTGCGCCAAAAGAACTGAACAGGTCCTGGAATACCGGTACCACTTTCACCATCAGAATAATGGTCACAATCACAGCCACCACAATCACCGTAGCCGGGTATTTCATGGCCTTTTTAATTTTCTGCTTGAGCAGCTCGCTTTTTTCTTTATAGATCGCAACGCGGTCTAACATGGTTTCCAGTGCACCCGACTGTTCACCCGACTCCACCAGCGAGCAGAACAGATTATCAAAATATTGCGGATACTTTTTTAAGGCACCGGCAAAGGTATTACCGCCTTCAACTTCGCCCTTGATCCCCAACACCACTTCGCGCATAGAGGGATTTTCCAAGCCTTCGGCCACGATTTCAAAGCCCTGTACCAAGGGTACACCTGCTTTCATCATGGTGGCCAATTGGCGGGTAAAAATCGTGATATCCAGTGTGGTCACTTTTTTCTTCATTAAACCTTCAAGAATATTCTTACGTTTTTCCCGAATATTCTTAATGGTGACCCCTTGTTTACGTAAGGTGACTTTCGCCAAAGCCATATTACGTGCCGGTAATTCCCCTTTAATTTTTGCCCCTTTCCGGTCAACCCCTTCATAAGCAAAAGTTGGCATCATTTGCGCTTTTTTAGCTGCCATGATTATTAATCCTTTTTATTGATTTTATTCACTTGTCACGCGGTTAATTTCTTGCAAAGAGGTAATTCCCTGCATCACCTTTTTTAAACCTGAACGGCGTAAATTATTAAAACCTGCTTGTTCGGATGCCGCTGCAATCTGTAAGGCATTGCCGTCTTCCATAATAATTCTGGAAATTTCTGGCGTAACTTTCATGACTTCATAGACGCCGACACGGCCTTTATAACCTTCACGACATTCGGCACAGCCCACCGGTTGAAAAATCTTGAAATCGGGATCGGCCATATCCTGTTCAGTAAAGCCAAGCTCTAACAGGCTTTGTTTTGGAATATCAATCGGTGCCTTACATTGCGAGCATAAGCGGCGTGCCAGACGTTGTGCAATCACCAGATTGACCGAAGTGGCAATGTTGAAGGACGGCACGCCCATATTGCGCAAACGCGTCAAGGTTTCAGGGGCGCTGTTGGTATGCAGTGTCGACATCACCATATGACCGGTTTGGGCGGCTTTAATGGCAATTTCTGCGGTTTCCAGATCCCGGATCTCACCGACCATGATGATGTCCGGATCCTGACGTAAGAATGCTTTCAATGCAGCAGAGAAGGTCAGACCAGTTTTAGGATTGACGTTGACCTGATTAATGCCTTCCAGATTGATCTCGACCGGATCTTCGGCAGTAGAAATATTGGTATCTTCAGTATTGAGGATATTCAAACCGGTATACAAAGACACGGTTTTACCGGAACCAGTTGGGCCGGTAATCAGCAGCATGCCTTGAGGCTTATCCAGCGCTTCCATAAATAAGGCTTTTTGCTCGTCCTCGTAACCCAGCGCTTCAATCCCGAGCATGGCACTGGATGGATCAAGAATACGCAGCACCAGCTTCTCGCCAAACAGTGTCGGCAGTGAGTTGACACGAAAGTCGATGGCTTTGGTTTTAGACAGTTTTAATTTAATACGGCCATCTTGCGGCATTCGTTTTTCAGAAATGTCCATTTGCGACATGACTTTTAAACGGGAGGCGAGACGGGTTGCCATTTGTAAGGGTGGTGTGGCAATTTGACGCAGCACCCCATCGACGCGGTAACGCACCCGATACATCTTTTCATAGGGTTCAAAATGTAAATCGGATGCGCCCATACGAATCGCATCGATTAATAATTTATTGATATATTTAACAATCGGGGACTCATCACCTTGTGGCGTATCGTCTTCTTCTTTGGCTGGATCCTGAGTTACATCAATATCCAGATCAAAATCTTCACTATCGCCAAAATCGAAACTGCCTGAATCACCAAATTGCTGTTCAATCAGTTTTTCGAGTTTGGTGTGCTCAACAATGATCGGTTCGATATTGAGCTTGGTGTTAAAGCGAATGGCGTCCAGTGCTTCGATATTGGTTGGATTGCTGGTCGCAACGTATAAAATCTGACCTCGCTGCAGCAGGGGCGCGACTCGATGTTTCTGAATCAGTTTGTTGTCGGCCAGATCACGCGGTAACAGGGCGGTATCGTACACGGCCAGATCAAATAACGGCTCACCAAACTCGGCTGCAATGGTTTCAGCAATGGTGAGTGGTGATAAACGATGATGTTCAATTAAATGTGCAACGATATCTTGACGTGCTTTTTTAGCTGTATCAATCGCTGTTTGCATGGTTGTTGCAGACAGATGACTGTCTTCAACTAACCGTCGAATAAACCCCGAAAACTTTGGAGACGTATGTAATCCTGACATCTGTCCGCCTTATGACAATAAATGTTTATAATATGTATCCTAAAAATTATACTTTTGTTAGGCAAAAATGCCACTAGCTAAAGTGTCGTTTTTGCCTTGGTTCATCGTTAAACTTTGAACTGATCGAGTTTTTTTACAAATTAATTTTATCTAATACGTTCATTTCTAAACTGATCCGATAGTTTTGCCCGCCACCAGCCTGTTGTTTTTAAATAAATATAACAAGCGACTAGCGCGTAAACTATAACCAGGCTGAGATGAAGATAAATTTTAAATTGATTTAGATCTAAACAATAGAAAAAAACTGAATTTTATAAAAATCCGTGTAAAATATGCAGCATTTTTGAAAATTAACAGTAGGCGGGCGAAGGATGTCGAATTCGACCATTACCCCTTGGGTTGTTGGCAATTGGAAGATGAATCCAATGCATGCGAATGCTTTCCAACTAATAGAAGAATTTAAGCAGTTATTACAGCAGGACAATATTGCTGCTGAGCAATGCCATATTGGTGTCGCACCAACCAGCATTGCCCTGACTGGGGTTCAGGCTCAGTTAAAAGATGCAGCCAGAGCCGTATATACCGTGGCTCAGGATCTTTCGCGTGTAGCTGGCACGGGTGCCTACACAGGTGAAGTCAGTGCGGAACTGTTAAAAGACAGTCAGATTGAATATGTATTGATTGGACATTCTGAGCGCCGTGAGTTATTCGGTGACAATGTCGAAATATTAAAAGCCAAGCTGCAAAATGCCTTAAGCGCTGGTTTAACTGTGATTTATTGCGTCGGTGAAACTCTGGAACAGCGTGAGCAGGGTGCAGCAGAGCAGGTGGTATTACAACAGATTTGTGACATTGCAGCGGTGGTAAAAGCTGAACAATGGCAAAATATTGTGGTAGCGTATGAACCGATCTGGGCTATCGGGACGGGTAAAACCGCGTCACCCGCAGATGCCCAGGCGATGCATGCAAAAATCCGTGAAGGCTTAAAGCAGATTACGGCATTTGGCGCCACGACTGCGATCTTGTACGGTGGTAGTGTAAAAGCTGAAAATGCGGTTGAATTGGCGGCATGTCCAGATATTAATGGTGCTTTGGTAGGCGGTGCGTCTTTAAATGCACAATCTTTTTACCAAATCGCAAAAGCATTTGCGCAAAGCAAATAACGAGGAAGAGAGATGTATAGTTTTATACTCGTTGTCCACATCATTCTGGCAATTTTGATTATTGCTTTGGTGCTGGTACAACAAGGTAAAGGTGCAGAAGCAGGCGCATCCTTTGGTGGTGGCGGTGCTGCAACCGTATTTGGTGCGTCAGGCGCAGGCAACTTTTTAACTCGTCTGACCGCGATTTTTACTGCACTGTTTTTTGTCACCAGTTTGACACTCGCTGTGTTTGCCAAGAAACAAACTACAGATGCCTATAGTTTGAAATCTGTTCAAACGACAACTTCTGCGCCGGCAACATCGCCTGAAACTTCATCAAATGCACCTAAAACGGCTGAATAAGTCGATTTAGGACTTTCCTTTTTGTATTGAAAGGAATAGAATGCGTCCCACAAACTGCGGTGGTGGTGGAATTGGTAGACACGCTACCTTGAGGTGGTAGTGCTTTCGGGCGTGGGGGTTCAAGTCCCCCCTTCCGCACCAAACTTAATAACCAGTTAAGTTCGGTGTATGCAGTGTTTGTGTTGATGCGGGATGGAGCAGTCTGGTAGCTCGTCGGGCTCATAACCCGAAGGTCGTTGGTTCAAATCCAGCTCCCGCTACCATTTGATTAAGGTGCAACTTAATCAGACGGATATGAAGAAAACTTAGATTGACTTTTTTTCATATTTGTATATAATTTTTGCACGTTGATGCGGGATGGAGCAGTCTGGTAGCTCGTCGGGCTCATAACCCGAAGGTCGTTGGTTCAAATCCAGCTCCCGCTACCAAGTTTCTAAAAAGAGGCTCACAATAAGGTGGGCCTTTTTGCACAGTGGGCTAAGCTTTTCTGTGTAACATAGGGGCGATTTACGCCCTTTTTTATTGGTTGTTTAGCTATCGTGTAGTTGTTCGACATCAATTGGTCAAATAGTCGTGCTTCACTATACGGTTAAGATTGATTGGCTCGTATAAGAGCGACGAGAGTACATGAAATTATCAAATAAATCACAAGCATTGCATGATCTTATTGCGCCAGCTGTAGCTGCGTGTGGTGTAGATCTGTGGGGGATTGAATTCCTGCCACAAGGTAAGCGTTCTTTACTACGTATTTATATCGATAAAGCGGTAGATGAGAGTGCTGAACCTGTCCTCAATGAAGATGGTGAAGTTGAACTCGGGCGTGGTATTGGCGTTCAGGATTGTGTTCTGGTAACACAACAAGTGGGTGCAATGCTTGATGTCCATGATCCAATTTCCGGTGAGTATGCTTTAGAAGTGTCATCACCAGGTTGGGATCGTCCATTTTTCCAACTTAATCAATTACCTGCCTATATCGGGCAACAAGTGGCTTTACGATTAATTGCTGCTGTCGAGAACCGTCGCAAATTTCAGGCGAAATTACTGGCTGTAGACTTGGAAAATGAACTGATTCAGGTTGAAGTTGAAGGTAATCATGTGCTTGAAATTGATAGTAATAATATTGATAAAGCAAATTTAATCTATCAAGACTAATATTAACTTAATTTTATAAGAAATCGGTAGGTGACTTATGGGCCGCGAAATTCTTACCGTTGCAGAAACGGTTAGTAATGAAAAAGGTGTGAGTCGTGAAGCGATCTTCCAAGCGTTAGAGCAAGCACTTGTTGCGGCAACGAAGAAAAAGTTTTACGAAGGCACACATTCTGAAGAAGCTCAACTCCGTGTTGAGATTGATCGTAAAACTGGTGATTACCGTACTTTCCGTCAATGGACGGTGGTTGCGGATGAAGATCATGAAATGCCAGCATGCCAGGACGCAATTTCTGATGTAGACCCTGCGAAGTGGTCAATCGGCGATGTGCGTGAACTTGAAGTTGAATCAATCGAGTTTGGCCGTATTGCTGCGCAAATCGCTAAGCAAGTAATCGTACAGAAGATTCGTGAAGCAGAGCGCGCATTGGTTGCGGATGCATATGAATCTAAAGTCGGTGAGTTGATTTACGGTGAAGTGAAAAAGCAAACCAAAGATGGCTTTATCATTGATCTGGGTGACAACGCTGAAGCTTACTTGGCGCGTGAAGAAACCATTCACAAAGAAATTTTACGCCCTAAACAGCGTATCAATGCGATTTTGTACAACGTCAACCGTGAAGGCCGTGGTGCACAATTATTATTGTCTCGCGCACGCCCTGAAATGCTGATTGCCTTGATGAAGAAAGAAATTCCAGAAATTTCTGAAGAAATCATTGAAATTAAAGCAGCAGCGCGTCAACCGGGTGTTCGTGCTAAAATTGCAGTGAAAACCAATGACCATCGTATTGACCCAGTAGGTGCATGTATTGGTATGCGTGGTACACGTATCCAGGCGGTACAGCAAGAGTTGAACGGTGAGCGTATTGATGTGGTGGTGTGGTCTGATGATCCGGCACAATATATCGCCAGTGCGTTAGAGCCAGCTGACGTATCCGGTATTGTCCTTGATGAAGATGCACGTAGTGCGGACATTATTTTCGCAACCAATGATCAGTTAGCGCGTGCCATTGGTTCGCAAGGGCAAAATGTTCGTTTAGCATCGGAATTGACGGGTTATAAACTCGACATGATGTTAGAAGAAGAGTATCGTGCTCGTCAGCAAAATGAAGCACAGCAATATTTAGACATGTTTATTACACGTCTTGATATTGAAGAAGACCTGGCAATGGCATTGGTCGAAATGGGCTTCACTTCGTTAGAAGAAATTGCTTACGTTCCGGCTGAAACATTTGATGAAATCGAGCTTGAAGCTGATTTGGTTGAATTGCTACAGAGTCGTGCGAAAGAAGCTGCTTTGACGGATGCATTGAAACAGCAAGAAAATATTCAAGAGCCAAGTGCAGAACTTCTCGGTATGGAAGGTATGACAACCGAGATTGCATATGCATTGGCGGCGCGTGGTGTGGTTACTGTTGATGATTTGGCAGACCAGGCAACTGACGATATTTCTGATATCGAAGGTTTAGGTCATGACAAAGCGGGTCAATTAATCATGAAAGCACGTGAATCATGGTTTAACTAGGAGATAATAGATGACGGACAAGTCGATTCAAGAGTTAGCACTCAGCGTAGAACGTCCTGTAGAGAAACTCCTGGAACAGGTTCGCGAAGCAGGCTTACCACAGCGTAAAGCAGATGACATTATTACCACTGAACAGCAAGATACTTTGGTCAATCACTTGAAAAAAGTACATGGTCAGGAAAGTGGTAACACAGGAAAGATTGCGTTGAAACGTAAAACAACGAGTACTGCTAAAGTTACCAGTACTTCTGGTAAAGCAAAAAGCATTAATGTTGAAGTTCGCAAGAAACAGGTTTTTGCCAAGCCAAATCCAGAATTACTTGCAGCTGAAGCAAAAGCGCGTGTAGAAGCAGATGCGAAAGTCCGTGCTGAACAAAAAGTACGTGATGAAGCAGATCAAAAAGCTCGTCATAGCGCTGAACAAAAAGCCAATGCAACATTAGAAGCCATGCGTGCAGCGCATACTTCTGATAGCTCAGGTCAAAACACTGCGAAAGCAGCGGTTGTGGTGAAAAAGCGTAATAGCGACAAGGTGATTAAAGCGCCAGTGGTTCGCCCGACTGAAACACCAGAACAGAAAAAAGCACGTGAAGAGCAAACTGCTCAGTTGAAAGCGACTGAAGAAGCAGTACGTCGTAAAGCTGCTGAAGAAGCGCAGCAACGTACGCTTGAGCAAATGCGTCAGATGGCATCAAAATATTCAAATGATGATGCCACTGCAACCATTCGTGTAATTGATGATTCACCTTTAGCTGCCGGTCTTGTTGGTCAGGCCTATGAAGATTCCTTCAACAAGGAAGACCGTGAAATCAAACGCGGTGGGGCGACTGCAAATACACGTGGTGGTAAGAAAGGCGGACGTGGTGGCGATGCTCAGTCTGAGCAAAGCTTCAGCAAGAGCCATCACAAGCGCGGCTTGAAAACCAGCCAAGCCAACAAGCATGGTTTTGAAAAGCCTGTGAAGAAACAGGTTTATGATGTCGAGATCGGTGAGAAAATTATTGTTGCTGATCTTGCACAGAAAATGGCTGTTAAAGTTCGTGAAGTCATCAAGACCCTTATGAAAATGGGTGAGCTTGTGACTCAGAACCAAGCCATTGATCAAGATACTGCGGTACTTGTGGTTGAAGAATTGGGGCACAACCCAGTATTAGTTTCTGATACACAAGCAGAAGATAACTTACTGGTTGCAGCTGAAGAAGCACGTGGTGAGCAAACCACTCGTCCGCCAGTGGTGACGATCATGGGTCACGTTGACCATGGTAAAACCTCATTACTGGATCGTATCCGTCGCTCTAAAGTGGCAGCGGGCGAAGCGGGTGGTATTACTCAGCATATTGGTGCTTACCATGTTGAAACTGAGAAAGGCATTATTACTTTCCTAGATACACCAGGACACGCAGCGTTTACCTCTATGCGTGCACGTGGTGCGAAAGCAACTGATATCGTGGTCCTTGTTGTTGCTGCTGATGATGGTGTCATGCCACAAACAGCTGAAGCGATTGACCATGCGCGTGCTGCGGGTACGCCGATCATCGTTGCAATCAACAAAATGGATAAAGAATCAGCTGATCCAGATCGCGTATTAAACGAATTGACCACCAAAGGTATCGTGCCTGAAGAGTGGGGCGGTGATGTTCCAATTGCGAAAGTGTCTGCACATTCTGGTGAAGGTATCGATGGTTTACTTGACCTGATCCTGATCCAGTCTGAATTGATGGAGCTTAAAGCTTCTGCTGAAGGTGCGGCACAAGGTGTTGTAATTGAAGCACGTGTTGATAAAGGCCGTGGTGCAGTCACCTCGATCCTGGTACAAAACGGTACATTGAACATTGGTGACCTGGTATTGGCCGGTTCATCGTATGGTCGTGTACGTGCCATGTCAGACGAAAATGGTCAACGTATCACGTCTGCAGGTCCATCAATTCCTGTAGAAATCTTAGGTTTACCAGAAGCGCCAATGGCGGGTGATGAAGTTCTTGTGGTCAATGACGAGAAGAAAGCACGTGAAGTTGCTGATGCTCGTGCAGACCGTGAACGTCAAAAACGTCTTGAGCGCGCAAGCTCGATGCGTCTTGAAAACATCATGGCGTCAATGGGCAAGAAAGATGTTCCAACCGTTAACGTGGTACTCAAAACTGACGTACGCGGTACTTTGGAAGCATTGCATGTTGCACTTGATGAACTTGCAACTGATGAAGTGAAAGTCCGTGTAATCGGTTCTGGTGTTGGTGCAATCACCGAATCAGATGTTACTTTGGCTGAATCTTCAGAAGCAGTATTGTTAGGCTTCAACGTACGTGCCGACAATACAGCACGTCAAAAAGCTGACCAAGATGGTATCGATATTCGTTACTACAGCATCATCTATCAATTGATTGATGATGTAAAAGCTGCAATGAGCGGTAAGCTTGCACCTGAACACCGTGAGACAATCCTGGGTGTTGCTGAAGTGCGTGAAGTGTTCCACTCAAGCAAGTTTGGTGCAGCAGCAGGCTGTATGGTTCTTGAGGGTGTGTTACACCGTAACAAGCCAATTCGCGTATTACGTGATGACGTGGTTGTGTTCCAAGGCGAGCTTGAATCTCTTCGTCGCTATAAAGAAGTGGTTGAAGAAGTTCGTGCTGGTATGGAATGTGGTCTTGCAGTCAAAGGCTATAAAGACATCAAGGCACAAGATAAGATCGAAGTGTATGATGTTCAATTGATTAAACGGAGTCTTTAATGGCGGGTAGCCAACGCTTAAAGCGCATGGCGGATTCGGTACAGCGTGAGTTGTCCGAGCTGATCCGTCAGGAGCTTAAAGATCCACGTCTGGGTGGTCTGGTGACCATCTCAGCCGTGAAAGTCAGTGCAGATATGGGATATGCTGAAGTATATGTCACTGTAATGGGTCGTGAACTGGGCGATGACCAAAGTGAAGCTGCAAATAAAGAAACCTTGGATGTCTTGAATAAAGCATCGGGTTTCCTGCGTCATGAGTTGAGTCGTCGTATCAAGACACGGATTACGCCAAGATTGCGTTTCCATTACGACAAGACCAATGCCTATGGTAACTATATGTTTGGTCTGATTGCTGAAGCGGTTAAAGATCTGCCTGAACAAGAGCAAGATGAACAGAAGTAAATAGATATAAAAAAAGCCACCTTCGGGTGGCTTTTTTTATGCTCGGAATAAAAGAGTTAATCTTTCTTCAATGGATGGCGACGGTAGCGTTGCCAAGGAAGCGGACGATTTAAGGCTTCAGGTACCTCACCACTGGTTGAGCGTAAGCGTAAGTGGATGGCTGCCTGAGCCATCAAATTGGCGGATACGGGTGCAGTGATAAAGGCAAACAGGGTAATCAAAAGCTCGGCAAAACCGAAACGGCCTTGTGTCGCCCAGAAAATCATTGCCGCAATCAGGAAGCTACCAAGCCCTAAGGTACTAGATTTAGTCGGTGCATGGAGACGCATAAACAAGTCTGGCAGGCGGATCATGCCGATCGAACCGACCAGCATAAAGAAGGCGCCAAACACCACGAAGAATGAAATAATAATCTCAATAATCAGTTGCATGATGACGCTCCTTAATCAATCACGTGACCAGTAGTGAAATAGCGGGCGAGGGCAGCGGTCGAAACAAAGCCCAGCATGGCCACCAGAAGCGCACCTTCAAATAGATTGGTGCTGACCCAATAAATGCCCAACACGATGATTAAACAGGTGGCATTCAGGAACAGGGTATCCAGGGCCAGCAGTCGATCAATGACCGAAGGACCTGCAATCAGACGGATCAGGCACATAAACATCGAGATGGTAATTGCAATTAAGCCAATACCCAATGCATAAGGGAGAATAGTCATTTGGTTGCTCCTTCTGCTGCAATCTTCACGTCAAAGATTTCGATTAAAGGCATTTCATAACGCTTTTTAATGTCCTGAATATCAAGCTCGGCATTATCGGTACTGAGCGCATGTACCAGAATATCGCCACGCTCCTGATCAATCCCCGCTGAAACCGTACCGGGCGTAGTCGTAATGATCATGGCCAGCAAGGTGTTGACCTGCTCGTGTTCGGTTTCCAGAGGAACGCGATACCATTTCGGATGTAATTGATCCATAGGGCCAAGTACCATTTTAGCAACGCGGAAATTAGAGATCACGATATCCCAAAGCACCACGAAAAACAGTTTAATGGCAGGCATCCACTGAATATGCGGGGTTCTGTCAATAAAGGGGCTGACCAGGCGCGCAATCCCGATGGCCAGAATCACCGCAATTAAAAGATCGGTTACATCCAGACTGTGAGCCAGCATCAGCCAGCTCACAAAAATCAGCACAGACACAAAGGGATGCGGAAACCAACGGTCAAGCAAAGATAATTTTTGCATCAGTGTTCCTCCATTGGTTTTAACTGTGTGCTATTCGGAATGGTCGGTGCTTCCAAAACCTGCCCAGCGATTTGACGCTGCTTGTATTCAGAAATATGCTCACCTTGCAGTGTTGGCTTGGAAATAATATCCGGAATCAACAGGGCATTATGATCTTCGACTTCACCGCCATATTTGGTTTCAGGTAAATAACTCGGATCATAAGGCTGGACACTGATCGGTCGACCCTGCGCATCATTTTTCAGAATGGTCTGGTTATACAGGGCATGGTTCTGGATTTGCTGTGCCGTGGCTGTGGTATAGCTTTGGATAGGCGCAGCAAAGACTACATAGGCCATCAAGCTGGCCAGTAGAATATAGATGGCCTTGTCATTGCGTTTGGGTGCAACTTCAGGCAAAGCCTGATATTCAGCATAAGCAGCTTCTTTCTGGTCTTGTTCCGGTGGTGTTGCACGCCAGAACAGAATAAAACCTACCCGCGTCAGCGCGATAATGCTGAGCAAGCTGACGATCAGGATCACTGCAATAATCCAGCCCTGATAAGGCGTTTCCGCAGTGGCTTGTAAAATAAAGACTTTGCCCAAGAAACCACTGAAAGGTGGTAAACCAGCCAACATTAACGCAATGATGAAATAGGTAAATGCTGCTGCTTTTTCCTGCTTGATTTTAGGTGCAACTTTTAGATGGTCTTTGAAAGCACCCCGTTGTGAGGTGATCCAGCCACAGAATAAATAGAATGCTGCCCCGATCAAGGTGCTGTGTACCAGATAATACAGTGCCGCGGCCCATGCTTCGGTATTGAACATGGCAATCGCGATCAGCAGGGTACCGATTGACGATAACACCATAAAGCCGACAAAACGACGTAAGCGTTCTGCGCCAATTGCACCGACTACCCCATACAATGAAGTAATCAAGCCAATAATCAGCAGGCAGTTCTTGAGAATACTCTGGGCCATGACATCATCAAATACGGTCCCGTTGACCCTTAAAATCGCATAGATGCCGACTTTGGTCATGATGGTAAACAGTGCGGCAACAGGGGTGCTGGCAACGGCATAGGTTTTTGGCAACCAGAAGCCGACAGGCAGCATGGCAGCTTTAATACCAAACACCACAAATAGTAAAAAACCGCCTGCAATTGCAAGTTTATGCTGATCACCATCCAGAGTCGGAACCAGACGCCCGACATCGGCCATATTCAGGCTACCCACACTGCCATAGATCATGCCTAAGCCGATCAGGAACAGGGCAGAGGCGAGCAGGTTAATGGTGACGTAGTGAATCCCCAGTTGAAACCGTGGACGGCCCTGATCATGTAACAGCAGCACATAAGACGCCATCAACAGGATTTCAAAGAATACGAATAAGTTAAACAAGTCGCCGGTGAGGAAGGCGCCCGCGATTCCCATCAGCAGGAAATGCACCATGGTGTGGAAATAGCGTCCACGGGTGTCCCAGTTATCACTTGAAAACCAGATTACCGGTACCGCAAGCACATAAGTCAGCACCAGCATAAAGGCAGAAAGTTGGTCCAGTACCAGTACAATGCCAAAAGGTGCAGACCATTCGCTGAGTTGATATACCGTGATCTGTCCGGTACTGGCAATTCCCAGATAGCTCACCGCGGTGATGAGCCCCAGAATTGCTGAGCCCAGACTGATGCCGCGACGCCAAGGCTGGCGCCAATCTTGTTTTAACGAGCCTGAACCCGGGTTGCCGAGTAAGATCAATATAAAACTGGTAAAAGCCGGAATTAAGATACTGATAATCGGAGCATGAGCGTGCCAGAAATTATAAAAATCAAACATTATGGCTCATCCTCACGTGGGTCATAAGTCAAGGTGGGTTCTTCTTTGGAGTCGACATGATCAGTACCTGATTCATAACGGCTACGTAAGGCAAGTTGCACAATAAATGCTGTGGTTGCAAAGCCAATCACAATAGCAGTCAAGACCAGTGCCTGCGGCAATGGATCGGTGACTTTAGTGGCTTGGGTCAAGACAGCAGGGGCATTGATTTGCAAGCGTCCCATTGCGAACAGGAACAGGTTGACTGCATAACCGATCATGGCAAGGCCAAGCACAACAGGAAAGGTTCTGGCACGGAGAATCAAATAAATACCTGTTGCGGTCAGTAAACCAATCCCTGAAGCGAGTAAAAATTCAATACTAACCATTTTCTTTATCTCCACTTGGGATCGGGCCTGACATACTGGAGTGACGTGAGTCCCCCAAGACCGAGATCAATAACATGGTGGCCCCTACAACAGTGATATAAACCCCTGTATCAAAGGCAACTGCAGATGCAAGATGCATTTTTCCGAGTAACGGTGCTTCTACATAAATATGTGCACTGGTCAGGAATGGACGTGCCCAGAACCAGGCTGCAATACCGGTTAAACCGGCAATGGTTAAGCCAGAACCGATCCATAACTCATACAGACGGCCTGATTTGGCTTTGATCATCTGTTCGGTCTGGTCTTGTCCCAGCACGATGTACTGGATCACCAAGGCCATTGAGGTAATCAAGCCCGCGATGAAGCCGCCACCCGGCAGATTATGACCGCGCATGAAAATATACACACTGACCACAAGCGCGAGTGGCAAGATCCATGACGCAGTAATACGTAGCATCAGTGGAGAAGGGTTGAAGCGATAAGTCAGGCCTTGGGTCATGGTGGTACCATGCGCACGCATGCCATCCATCAAGCACAGCGCACCAATGGCTGCGATACCCAATACCGTGATTTCACCGAAGGTATCGAAGCCACGGAAATCCACCAGAATTACGTTCACCACATTTGATCCACCGCCAAGTGGAATCGCCTGTTGCATGAAGAACCACGAAATTGAATTGTGGTCACGGGTCAGTAACAGCCACGTAATCCAGCCAATACCCAATCCACCTACAATGGCCAGGGTTGCATCTCTCCAGCGGCGTGAACGACTCGATTCGTATGGTGTCAGTTGCGGCAGTAATGACAAGCTCATGAGCAGTAAAACCGTGGTCACGACGTCTACTGTAATTTGCGTTAATGCCAGGTCAGGTGCAGACAGGGTCACGAACACCATGGTCACCACTAAACCAACCGCACCACTGATCAGCACTGCCTTGATTCGTTCATGGTGGAACCATAGCATCATCCAGCAACCAGAGAACAACGTGAGCCATAACACGATCGCCACCCACGGCGCATGGGTCAGTTCTCGTGTCCCTGTGGTCAGTCCCTGATTCAACAGCGGCAGTGCCACCATGACAATACTAAACAGGACGATCCAGAGCAGATAGCTTTGCAGAGAACCATTTTCAGTGGTTTGCTTCATGCGGCGACTGCTGAGCAGTAAATGTTTCAGGAACAGATCGAACAGGACTCGGCCCTGAAATTTACCCAGATGTGGATCAAGATCAATCTTGCGAATGCGTCCGTCTTTGGCTAGTGCGAAATAGAACAATGCTCCGCCAATTAAGGCAATCACACTCATTAGCAACGGTGCATTCACCCCATGCCAGATCGCCAGATGCACACCTTCAAATTCAGGTTGAGCCAGACTGGCACGCGTCACGCTATTCACTAGGGTGCCTGCGAGCAGGGCAGGGAGGATGCCGACCAAGATACACAAAGTCGCAAGGATGATTGCGGGTAAGCGCATGCCTAATGGTGGTTCATGCGCATCTTTATTTGGAACCTGTTTACCCAGCGGACCATCAAAGAACACACCGTGAACCAGTCGAATCGAATAACTCACTGCAAAAATACCGGCCAAGGTCGCAATAATGGCCGAGATCACCATGACCGGACCAGATAGATTCGCCAGTAACTCGGTAAAGAACATCTCTTTGGAGATGAAACCATTGGTGAGGGGAACGCCTGCCATAGATGCCGCCGTGATCATGGTCAAGGTTGCAGTGAAGGGAAGTAGTTGCCAGACACCACTAAGCTTACGCAAGTCACGGGTACCGGTTTCATGGTCGATAATCCCTGCAATCATGAACAATGCCGCTTTAAAGGTGGCATGGTTGATGATATGGAATACTGCCGCTGCAACGGCAAGCGGTGAACCGATACCGAGCAGGCAGACAATCAAACCTAAATGGCTGATAGTTGAATAGGCCAGAAGTCCTTTCAGGTCTTCTTTGAAAATTGCAAAACCTGCGGCCATACACAAGGTGAATAGACCGACAAAGGTCACGATGTTGTGGTACAGCGCAGCACCGATAAAAATAGGTGCTAAACGGGCCAGCAGGAAAATCCCTGCCTTGACCATTGTTGCCGAATGCAGATAAGCCGAGACAGGCGTAGGTGCTGCCATGGCATTGGGTAACCAGAAGTGAAACGGGAACTGCGCACTTTTGGTAAAAGCCCCAAGTAAGATCAGCAATAAGGTCGGAACAAATAGCGCATGTTGCTGAATGGTATTTTTCATCAGCACCAGTTGGTCGATCTGATAAGTTCCGGTGATCTGACCCAGTAAGACAAAGCCCCCCAGCATTGCCAAACCACCCATACCTGTGATCGTAAGTGCCATACGGGCACCACGCTGGGCCGCATCATACTGACTCCAGTAACCGACCAGCAGGAAAGAGGAAATACTGGTTAACTCCCAAAACACCAATAACAGGATCAGGTTGTTGGAGAGCGAAATCCCCAGCATGGCTGCCATAAACAGCATTAATAATTGATAGAGTTTACTGAGCGAGTTTTTCGGGCTGAGATAATAATAGGCATAAATATAAATGAGTGTGCCGATACCGCTAATCAGCAGACCAAACAATAAACCTAATGCATCCAGTCGAAAACTAAGATTGATCCCAAGCTGCGGAAGCCAGTCCCAGCTTTGTTGCAGGGTATTGCCCTGTAGAACCGTTTCTGCCTGAGTAAGAAGTAAAATAAAACAGCTAAGGCTGATGCCAATCGCCCCAAGTGCCGTCACGCCCCGTGAAATACGTTGCAATTGTGAGACAAGGGTGGTGCCGAGTATGAGCGGTAATAGGATAATAATCGGTAGCACACTGGTATCCATGTCGATGATTTAGGTCGAGACCTAAGGGTGAATTTTTTTCAAGACTTACAGGCACTCAAAGAGAATACCAAAAACTTTAAATCTTGAAGCCCAATCAAGTTAACGGAGGCAGCAAGTTGTATTGCACAACTTGAAAATAAAAAATGAGATTTATTTTACTATAAAACATCAATAAAAATCTGATGTTATTACATGAAAATAACAACACTTTTTGTTTTAAACCACGGAATTATCCAGTTTGGGCAATCAATTAAAGTGGGCTCTCCTGCGGGGTGTCATCGATCTTGAGCAAGTGAATTAAATCGCTCTTTTCCTGTTCATTCAGAGCCTGAATCTGATGAAATAACTCATCAACTTTGTTCGATAAAGGATCAGCCTGCAGGACATTTTGCTGTTCGATTGAACTCATCTCTTGTGTTTGTGCCAGCTCTTGATACAAGGCCGAAAGCTGCTGTTGGGAGGCTTCCAGATCAATTTCATAAATGCCTTTTTGATCCAGTTTCAGGCATTGATATTGCGCTGCATGCTCAAGTAAGGCATCACGGTTGCCTGTGCTAATAATTTGCAGGCGAGGAAATGCCTGATGTAAGCGCGCCAGAATTTCAGCACACATATGCTGGTCGAGCTGGTGATCAATCTGGTCAATCAGCAAAATCCCTTCACCTTCCAGACAGGGATTAAAACAGTGCTGGTTTAATAAACACAGTCGTCGGCTGATATCGCCCACCAGTGCAATCCAGGCTTTCATCGAAGCAGACAGCAGTTGGAAGGGCAGGGTCTGTTCCTGATAGCGCACCATTAACTGCAGTTTGGGTACGTATTGAATGTAAATATCATTCAGTTCGGGAAAAACGGTTTGTAGACTGCTTTTCAAGGCATACAAATTCGGTGCAGACAGCTGTTTAGGATGATTGACCAGTTCCTGCTGCAATTCTTGCAAAATTTCTGACTGGTTTTGCTGATTAAAATCATTGCCCATTAAACGCCGGACTATGTGAGCCGAATGCGCATTCTCTACATCGCTGATTTCACGCAACCATTCAAAAAAACGCGCAAAAGTGGTGTAAGGAATTGCAGTCAGATCATAGGCAGCAATTTCCTGCAAAGTCCCCGGTGTATTTTTACTTTGTAAATTAATATCTTGTACAAAACGCTCAGCCGGATAGTAGGCAATCAGTGGTAAGCCGAGGAGCGGGTCCTGCTGATTGGTTTTCTGATACAGCGTAACCAGCTGGTCGAGTTGCTGGGTTTCCACCTGACTGATGCCAACACCTTGGGCATTAAAGGTTTTATACAACTTCCACATGCAGGTCTGGGTATCGGCGGTCTGGGCGGTGCTACTTTCCGGTAAGGCCACATTCAGCTCACTGCTCATGCGCACATGCATCTGGATTTTGGCTTGAAGTCTATTTAACAGGATATCCTGATCGGCAATTACCACCCCTGCAGTACGTATATCTTTATAACGTGCAGAAAACCAGGTCAGGCTTTGGTAGATATTTTTTAAAATGGTGCTTTTACCGGTGGCCTGATCACCCAAAATCAGGGTGATGGGCTGCTGTTCAGGATAGAAATCGAGTTTCAGATCCCGAAACATGCCGATATGTTTAAAAAGAACCGATTCAAGTTGCATAAGCTGACCTCAATCATGAGCGCTTTAACCTGCGGACTGACGAAGACTTGCGGGCGCTCGCTGTTTTAATTGTTGTATTAAGTCGTATAAATGATGAATATTTAAACTTACTTTAGCACGCGTGCAGGCCACGTAAAGTAATCTTAACTCTTCATCTGTAATTTTATGTTCCATTCCATTTATTTTAAACTGGTAGTCATCTTCGATATGAACACGGTTCCACTCCAGTCCTTTGGCTTTATGGGCCGTCGAGATGACATAATCCGCCTGCTCAATCGGCGTGATTTTTGCCAGTGCCCGTTTTAGTGGATCGGTACCATGATCGTCAACCAGTTTGACTAAAGGCTTGATATCACTGCCATCATTGGTTTCACAATACTCATGCACATCATGCCATGAGTTAAACCAGGCCAGTTCAGGCACATCGGTGATGCGTTTACCTTGTTTCAGCAAACTGGCAGCATCGACAAAGCGGCTGAGTTTTTGATGATCGGCTTGCAGGCTGACTTTATCTCCATGCACCAGACCAGAAAGCAGTAACTCCATGGCACGGGCATTGGTCCGGCACAGGATCGCATCCCGCATTTTGGTATGTGGCTTGTTGACGACACTCGATTTAACATTGGGATTGCCGAGTAAGGGCACGGTTTCATTCAATGCGCCGAGTAAGCTATTGGCTACATCGGCAATCGCGTCACCAAAACGGAAAGAAGTGGTGAGACGGCTTTCCGGTAAGGGCATTTGCTGCATGGCATTGATTGCTCCACGCCATGCATAGATTTGCTGATGGGCATCGCCGACATAAATCACCTGGGTACTTTTTTGACGGAGCAAAATGCCCAGCATCAATGGATCGGCATCCTGTGCTTCATCAAACAGCACATAGTCTGCTGGAATATTCGGTTCCGATAAGGCCCATAGTTTCAGGTAAATATCATGCCCAATGCCCGCCTGATGATTGGGATCAATCGACTCCAGCCAACGACGTTCTACCGCAGGGTAGAGGTGTTGCTGTAAGGCTTCAATGTCATCCAGATGTAACCAGCTTGGTGCCTGAATATGACGTGGGGCTGGGT
The DNA here is from genome assembly GCF_000314615.1 of Acinetobacter sp. WC-323. Taxonomy (NCBI): domain Bacteria; kingdom Pseudomonadati; phylum Pseudomonadota; class Gammaproteobacteria; order Moraxellales; family Moraxellaceae; genus Acinetobacter; species Acinetobacter sp. WC-323. The sequence continues at coordinate 148,056 of NZ_AMZS01000058.1, read as the reverse complement.
ATTGGGAACTGGTCGAACAAAAATAGCTGACCGCATTGGCCACCAGACTGGCCAGACGGCTGGGCATCAGGACATATTTTTCATAGCGTCCGCCCATCAGGCGACGTAATGTAATGGGCTCCAGACGATATTCTTTGGCAATAAAACTCGGGCTGAGACGGGGCAGCCGTAACTTGTCGGTGACTCCACGTGGAACACTACGAAATGCCAGTGAGTGGAAGGTGCGACAGTTTACATTGCCATGAAATTTATTCTGTGCTTCTGAAGCAATTGCCTTGTTAAAGGCCAGATACATACCACGCCGTTCTGGCATGGCATCACTGATCATTTGCAAAGTCGTGGTTTTACCTGTGCCAGCATACGCAATCACTTTAAAAGACTGGCCTAAACGGGCATTGTCTATGGCAATTGCTTGCTCATAGGTGGCTTTTGGTTTTTCTATATTTGACACAGGCTCTATTTACGCTTCTTGACTACGGTTCGCTTTTTCAACTAAACCAGACAAACCTTGGCGACGTGCCAGTTCATCCAGTACCACTTGCGGATCAAGGTCGAAATAACCCAGCATGACAATACTGTGGAACCAGAGATCGGCGACTTCATAAACCAGATCGTGTTTATTTTCCAGTGAGGCATGCACGGCATAATCTTTGGCAGCGATAATGCTTTCGACACTTTCCTCACCGACTTTTTCTAAAATTTTATTGATGCCTTTTTTGTACAGGCTAGCCACATAAGAGTTGTCGGCTTCGGCATTTTTACGTTCTTGCATCAAACGCCCGAGATAAGCAAGCACATCCACCTGTTCATTTTGAACCTGATCATGTGCTTCAACTTTTGCCGATGCGCCATAAATCGCCGTCGGGTCTTTCAGTTGGGCATCTACGATTTCCCAGCCTTGTGGGGTAAGTTTGCGATAGAAGCAAGATTCACGACCTGTGTGACAGGCAATGCCACCATGCTGTTCAATTTGTAGAATGATGACATCGGCATCGCAATCGAGACGAATTTCATGCACGGTTTGAAAGTGCCCTGACTCTTCGCCTTTGTGCCAGAGTTTTTGACGTGAACGCGAGTAATACACCGCCTGATTTTTTTCCGCAGTCAGTTGTAATGCCTCACGATTCATCCACGCAACCATTAACACTCGACCTGTTTGATGATGTTGTGCAATGGCAGGAACAAGACCATTGGAATCAAATTTAACTTCATCTAACCAGTTTGACATGAGTGAAAATCCATTGGGTGGAAAGCAGCTAGTGTAGCGTTTGTGGCTGGGGTTGGCTATGCTTGCGGGCTAAAAAATCGCGGATAGGGCATTAAAGATCGTTCGATATTTCAATCAGATTCTGATCCGGATCACGGAAATAAATTGAAAGGATTTTTCCCATTGCCCCTGTTCTTTGCACAGGACCTTCAATGATTTCAATGTGCTGGGCCTGAAGATGTGCAATCACTTCATTGAGTGGCGTTTCCGCAATAAAACATAAATCGGCTGAACCTGGCGTTGGGTGAAGTGCTTTAGGTTCAAACGCTTTGCCTGCTTGATGCAGGTTAATTTTTTGATGACCAAATTGTAGCGCCTTGCGGTTTTCACCAAAAACAATGACTTCAAAATTCAGGGCTGATTGATAGAATTTACACGTTGTCTCAATATCGGCAACGGTCAGAACCAGATGGTCTAAATGACTAATTTTCATATTTCACTGTGCTCATTCATATTCAAGGACAGATGCATTGGTATTTTTCAATGCATGGTTTGAACCAGCATAATGTGCCACCTGCTGATAATCCAGTTGTTGAAACAGTCCTGTCTTTAAGCCTGAAATGGTGATGGCCATTTCTTTACGAAAATAGGGGATTTGATACAGCCAAGGGAAGGTCAGATCGCGTATGCCACCTGCCCACCAATGATCAGATTGATACAATGGCGTTAATAATCGGCTGAGAAACTGGTAGAACCGGGTCGAAGAACGACGATGTTGATGGTAGTGTTGCCAGAGCATGGGCCAGTCGGTTTGCTGATGAGGGGTTGCAGCCTGTAAGGATTGAGAAAAAGCCCAGGCATCCATTAAAGCCATATTGGCCCCTTGTCCCAGTTGTGGACTCATGGCATGGGCAGCATCACCGATCACGCCGATTCGCCCTTGTCCAAATTGTGACATCACCACATCCTGGTATTGAGCGGAAAGCCATTGCGGTTGATTCTGCTGATTTGCCAAAAGCTGTTTGAGCCAGTCTCCAACCTCAGGCCAACGATCGCCGACTTGCTGTAACCATTGCTGTTTTGCCGATTCATCTTTGAGAAAAGCGTCCAGTTGCGCGGTCGGCAAACTCCAGAACACACTGGACAATCGTTGTTGTGGAGCAGACGGGATGGCACCTGTGGGCAGCACACCCATCATGATTTGGGAACGGTCATAGAATTGATGCAAAATTTCAGGATTTAAGTTTGGGCATTCTGGCACGATGCTCCACGCCGCACCCCACGGATATGCCTGATCCACTTGAACCCATGCTTTGGGGCGTAACTGGCTACGGGCACCATTGGCAATCAGGACGGCATCAAAATGTTGATCAAATTTCTGTTGCTGATGCGTACCGAATAGCCGAACTGCATGGGTACTTTCCTGAATCGAGTCGATTGAGTGACTCATCCGCCAGGTGACATGACTAGAATATTCAGCCAGCTTTTGGGTGAGGACGTGACATAAAGTTGCGCGATGAATGCCGAGTCCATACAGATTGCTGCCTGCCTCACGATAATGACTATTTACCAACAGTCGTTTATCTGCAAGCTGGCCTTCTAAGCCAGTCACTCTGGCACCGAATTGAAGTGCATGCTCCAGTACCCCTAAATGCTCAAAGACGGCTAAACCTGCAGGTTGTAAAAGTAAGCCTGCACCAACTGGCGAAAGCGTCTCAACTTGCTCGAATAGGGTGACGTGATGGCCTGCGCGTGCCAGTAGAATGGCGCTTGCCAAGCCAGCTGTGCCCGCACCGATAATAGCAAAATGAGGTAATTTCATTATTTATTCTTTTCAGACTGTTATCAGATCATTTCATCATGATCTTAACTGATCCCGGTCAGTTTGAAAAATGAATCCTGAGGCATAAAAAATCCCTTGTCTAAGCAAGGGATCTGAACCTTATTTCATGATGCGCCACAGGGCAATCAGACTACTCAGTACAATCAGAACAATGGAAATAAACCACGGTGTAATAATCGCAATCGTCAGTAAAATCAGCATGCTGCTGCCAAACATCCAGCTACGTCTTTGCTGATGCTGCATTTGCAAACGCATTTGCTGGATTTCACGCAGTTGTTTGTCATGCCACGCCGACTGATTTTTTAAACCATTCAGACTGTCGATCAGCAGGCTTGGAATATCTTGTGCACTCAATAGCAGATCTGGAATTTGCTGGCCCAGTTCTTTCATGTTCTTGACCGGGTTCATATTGGCCTTGACCCATTCGGTTAGAATCGGTTTGGCCAGTTTCCAGATATCCAGTTGCGGGTAAAGATCTGTTCCCAGACCTTCAACATGCACCAGTGTCTTGAGCAAGAGCATGAGTTGCGGTGGAATTTCCAGATGGAAACGACGTGCAATATCCATGACCTGAATCAGGATACCGGCGAAATCCAGTTGATCCATCGGCTTTGAAACCATTGGCCCGACCGTACGGCGCATTTCACGCGATAAGGCATCCTGATCGGTGCCTGGCGGAATCCAGCCGGCCTGATGCACGATCTGGATCAGTTGCATAAAGTTGCTGTTCATCACGGCCAGCAACATACGTGCAACAGTCATCTGGTCATGCTTGGACAGCTCACCCATGATGGCACAGTCCAGCGCAATAAAGCGTGGATTGCTTGGGTTAATGGTCTCGACAAAGACATTGCCCGGATGCATGTCCGCATGGAAGAAGTTGTCGCGGAACACCTGGGTGAAGAAAATGGTCAGGCCTTTTTCTGCCAGATCGGCGCGATCCATGCCTAAACGGTCAAAGGTCGCGATGTCCGAGATCGGCACGCCGGTAATCCGTTCCGCCACCATCACATCTTTACTGTCCATATAGACTTCAGGCACGTACATCATGCTTGAACCGGTAAAGTAGTGACGCATACGACGGGTATTGTCGGCTTCCAGGCTCAGGTCCAGTTCATTTAAAATGATCTGGCGATAATCTTGAATGATTTCAGACAAATGTAAGGCACGGGCCGCTTCCAGACGGTTTTCCAGCCAGTCACCTAACCAGGCCAGAATTTCAAAATCTTGCAGAATCTGACTGCGAATATCCGGGCGCGTAACTTTCACCACCACTTCGCGGCCATCATGTAACGCCGCTGTATGCACCTGTGCAATCGAAGCGGCAGCAAGCGGCTGTTCATCAAAGCGTGAGAACAGGGTGGTGACATCCGCTTTTAGTGATTCCTGAATCCGTTGTTTTGCCAGTTGCGTGTCATAGGGCTTAACCTGATCTTGTAATAATACCAGTTGCGATAATACCTCTGGCGGAATCAGGTCGCGGCGTGTGGACAATAGCTGTCCCAGCTTAATCGCCAGCGGCCCCATGTCTTCAAGTGCTTCTTTCAGTTTAAGCGGATTCTTTTTCTCACGACTCGACCAGGCCGCAGGATGCATCTTAATGATATTTAAGGCATGACGTGCTTTAACCGGTAATTCTTCCGCAGGGAACAGGGTATCAAGGCGATAGTGTGCTGCGATACGCCAGAGTTCATGTAACCGTTTAACATGCGGAATCATATAAAGTCTTACCTAGTCTTATGTGGGTTGCTTTGGTGGATTAACTTGAGTATTGAGCTGTTGAAGCTTGGCTTCTAGACGATCAATTTCCTGATTGAGTTGGCGGGTCTCTCGATTGAGATCATCCATTTGCCAACGTGGGGCAAATAAACCGCTGTCTTCTTTTAAGGCATCTTCAACAAAAAATAAATGGCTTTGCAGGGAGCGTTTTAACTGTTTCGGTGCAAGTTGCACTTTACCCAACTCATGTGCCAGTTGTGGGCCGATCCACGGTGATAAATGCGCTGCCAGATCAGGCTCGGCCTGCTGCATGATTCTTTGAATATCCTGCAATAAGTGATAATCACCTTGCAATGGAATATTGCCAATCTGATCCATGTCGCTAAGCAGTAATTTAACCAGCTCAACGGTATTTTCAACATGCAAGGTTGCAGTGGCATCCTTGAGGGTCTTTTGAGGATCAAAAGGACGTTGCTCAAAAATAGAAGGGTTTTGACTTTGTCCCGTCACGGTCGGTTCGAGACGAACTCTATTCTCATCAAAAAACACATCAACCGAGAGTTGTGGGCTATCAATCACAACACGTAATAATTGACCTTGTAGCTGATTGAGCTGCATGCGGGTAATCGCATCCAGATCAATCACATGATGAATGATACGTTCGACTGCACCGAGTGCTAAAATCGACCACATATCTTAAACCTTAAAGTTTGAATCCACGATGAACCGCAACAATACCACCAGTTAAGTTGTGATAGTCACAGCTTTGGAATCCGGCATTTTCCATCATCCCTTTCAGGGTGCGCTGGTCCGGGTGCATACGGATCGATTCAGCCAGATATTTATAGCTTTCAGAATCATTGGCCACCAGTTTGCCCATGATCGGCAAGGCGGTGAATGAATACAGGTCATACAGTTTTGAGAATGGCTCAAACACGGGCTTGGAAAACTCAAGAATCAATAAGCGGCCGCCTGGCTTAAGCACGCGATACATCGCTTGTAATGCAGCATCTTTATCAGTCACATTACGCAGACCAAAGCTGATGGTGACCAAATCAAAACTGTTGTCTGCAAATGGCTCTAAAGTTTCAGCATTGGCCAGTACGAAATCAACATTGGTACAGCCGGCATCAATCAGACGGTCACGGCCGACATTGAGCATCGATTCGTTGATGTCTGATAAAACCACATGACCTTGTGGCCCAACTTCTCGGCTGAAGACTTTGGCCAAGTCACCTGTACCACCGGCAATATCCAGTACGTGCTGACCACGACGAACGCCTGACATGTTAATCGCAAAGCGTTTCCAGAGACGGTGAATACCAAATGACATCAAGTCATTCATGATGTCGTATTTGCTGGCAACGGAATGGAACACTTCGGCAACTTTTTGTGCCTTGTCATCACTACTCACGGTTTGATAACCGAAGTGTGTGGTTGCACCAACGTTGCCGGTATTGGCACCACGCGGCAAATTATATTTTGGGATTGAAGCTGTTGAGGTCGGTGCAGCATCTGGTTGTAAAGACTGTTGCTGACCTTGTGGGGTGCCTTGTGGCAGTGGCGTGTTTAAGAAAGGGCTGACTTTGTCTGAACTTGGGTTTTGCTCAACTTCTGGGGTAGGCTGTTGGTTTTCGTTAGACATTGTTTTCTCCTAAACTTTCGCTCTAGCGGCACGAATCAGCAAGCATGATGACAGATTTTGTATCTTTTTACAGGGTTTCGCATGTAATTGATATGAATAATATACAGAAAGTCACTTTCTCAAAAGGGTTTTAATTTTTCTTAAGATTTGAAAAGACTCATTTTTCTATTTCAGCCATAGGCAGGATGGCTGAAATAGAAGCAGACTTATCCTAGTCACGAAATGGATTTGGATGTCCTGCATGAACTTTATCAATGATTTCCCGCTCTTTTTCACTGAAGGTTTTGATAAAGCTTGCCGCAGATTTCATCGGTTTCATCGCAGCGAAACCTTCCTGAATAAACTCATACATGCCATCAAACTGGTATTTATGTGCGATGCCTTTACACATTTTAAAGGCCGCATACATCATGGTTGAACGCATATATTTATCCAGTGTCACGCCTAATTCATCCAGAAGCTGCAGTTGCTCATAGCGTGCCTCGCCCTGATCCAGTTTAATCAGGGTCTGGCGCATGATTTCATCGGTCAAAGGGGTTTCGAGCGGATAATCTTCCAGCAATTGCTGAGCCACCTGTTCGTCCAGTCGTGTTGCAAGTACCGCTAAGCTCACTGATTTAGTGCCTGTTTTAATCGCATTTTCAGGCAGCAGGCTTTCGGCTTTATGGGCATATTTGAGTAGACGTTCGATTTGTTGCGCCATGGCATCAAAGTCTGGCCCACCATATAAGCGATTTAAAAAGTACGCTGCCATAAGCTGGTTTTTTGGTTCGGCAAAGAATTCGGCATGCGTCTCGGCAATCCGTGCTTTCATCCATGCCTGTACTTCATGCAATCGCTGCGCAATCGCTGGATTCTGGTGGTAATTCAAAGATTGATATTCTAATAAAAGTTGATCAAATGCAGCGAGTTTTGACATGTTCGAACTCAAAGAAAATAAAACGATAAAATCATAGGCATCATCATAGCGGAGAACCATGACAGCATAAACTTTAAATGCTTAATAATTGGTCAGTATGGCCGTGTCGTGGCAGTCAACATAAACTGTACATGGGTTTTTGCATGAACATTTATAGTTTGAACGATACCTATTTTAATTTTAATAATGAGCCAGTTAGAGCAGCACATGAGTAAACAACAACCGACATTTGAATTGCGTGATGAAGATGAACTCTCTTTGGACCTGATCGAGGCGCAATATGCCTTAAAAGAAAGCCGCGACAAAAAGAATGCTAAAAGTGTACTGGTTCTGGTCAGTGGCATTGAACTGGCAGGTAAAGGAGAGGCGGTTAAACAGTTACGTGAATGGCTGGATCCACGCTATTTACGGGTCAAGGCAGATGCACCGCAGTTTTTAACCAATAACCAGCCATTTTGGCAGTCCTATAGCCGCTTTATCCCGGCTGAAGGGCAGATCGTGGTGATGTTTGGTAACTGGTATAGCGATTTGCTCACCACGGCGATGCATGTATCCAAGCCCCTGAATGAACAACTGTTTGATGGCTATATTGAACAAATGCGGGCTTTTGAGCATGATTTGCAGAATAATCATGTCCATATTGTCAAAGTCTGGTTTGATTTATCCTGGAAATCACTGCAAAAACGCTTAGACCAGATCGATGCTTCGGAACAGCGCTGGCATAAATTACACGGTCTGGATTGGCGCAATAAAAAACAATACGATACCTTGCAGGGCTTGAGCCAGCGCTTTACCGATGACTGGTTTGTGATTGATGGCGAAGATGAAAAGTTGCGCGATCAAAGTTTTGCCCAGTATCTTTTGCAAACCTTACAGGAGTTGCCAGAACACCAGACCAAAGTGAGTCAGAAGTGGCAACAGGCCGAGATTCCCCAACACTTGCAGGAACCAGCGCAAGCCAGCCTGGAAAAACAGGACTATAAAGAACAACTGCGTAAACTGAGCAAGAAAGTGGCCGAAAAGCTACGATTTGATGAACGTAAAGTCGTGATCTGCTTTGAAGGTATGGATGCGGCAGGTAAGGGTGGAGCAATCAAACGCATCGTCAAAAAACTCGATCCGAGAGAATATGAAATCCATACCATTGCAGCGCCGGAACGTTATGAATTGCGCCGACCTTATTTGTGGCGTTTCTGGAATAGATTAAATGATAGCGGCAAGATCACCATTTTTGACCGGACCTGGTATGGGCGGGTACTGGTTGAACGCATTGAAGGTTTTGCCTCTACAGTAGAATGGCAGCGTGCCTATAACGAAATTAACCGTTTTGAAGAAAATCTGGTGGATAGCCAGACCGTGATCGTCAAAATCTGGCTAGCGATTAGTAAAGAGGAGCAGGCGCTCCGCTTCAAGGCACGTGAACAGACAGCGCATAAACGCTTTAAGATCACCGAAGAAGACTGGCGTAACCGTGAGAAATGGGATGATTATCTCAAGGCAGCGGCGGATATGTTGGAACGGACCGATACCGATTATGCACCGTGGTATGTGATTGCAACGGATGATAAATATTCAGCACGGATTCAGGTTTTAAAAGCAATTTTGCAACAACTGAAGGCGGATTAATCCGCCTTCAGGCTAACTTCATCTCAATTAATTGTTATTTGCCAGTTGTGCGCTATAGCTGCGATGTTGGCGGAATACGATCAGTGTCGCGATTAAACTGGTGATCGCAGCAAACATCAGCCAGAAAGCAGGCATACTCTTATTGCCTGAGCTCTGCACCAGATAGGTGGCGATCATGGGCGTAAGCCCGCCAAAAATCGAGGTGGCAAAGCTATAAGCCACCGAGAAACCTGCAATGCGGACTGAACTTGGCATCATTTCAGCCAGTGAAACCACCAGTGCGCCATTGTAGAAGCTATACAGCAATGAGAACCACAATAACACCATCAGCATGTGCGACAGGCTAATGGTCTGGGTGAGCCAGCTGAGTAAAGGATAAGCACTGATAAAGATCAACAAGGTGGTTGTGATTAAAAGGGGTTTTCGACCAAATTTATCGGAAAGATGTCCGCCAATCGGTAATAAAATAAAGTTACTCAGTCCAACCATAATGGTGGCGATCAAGCTTTCGGTACGGGTCAAATGCAGCACCTCTTTACCGTAGGTCGGGGTATAGACGGTAATGAAGTAGAACATGGTGGTCGTGGTTGCAACCATACACACACCAGCCAGCACGATTTTCCAGTTGGCTGCCAAGGTAGTTAGAATTTGTCGGGTACTTGGATGCTCTTTACGCGAGGCAAAGGCTTCTGTTTCAGCCAGTGACTTCCGTAGCCAGAAAATAAAGGGAATGATGGCACAGCCGACAAAGAAGGGGATTCGCCATGCCCAAGCATCGACCTGGGCCTTGGTAAAGACCAGGCTGACGATATACCCCAATACGGCGGCAAAAATTACCGCGACTTGCTGACTGGCAGATTGCCAGCTGGTAATAAAACCACGGTTATGCGGTTCGGCAATTTCGGACAGATACACCGAGACCCCACCGAGTTCCACACCAGCCGAAAAACCTTGCGCAAGGCGTCCGGCAAAAATCAGGACAGTGGCTGCAAAGCCGATACTGGCATAGCTGGGGGTAAAGGCAATGATTAACGAGCCAAATGCCATAATGCTCAAGGTCACCATCAGGCCTTTACGGCGGCCGATCCGGTCTACATAAGGACCCAGTACCAGTGCGCCAATCGGACGCATCAGAAAGCTGACCGCAAATACCAGAAAGGTTTTCATCAGTGCGGCATAACTGCTGTCGGAATGGAAGAATGTCTCGCCGATGGCCTGGGCATAAAGACCGAACAGGAAGAAGTCGTATTGTTCAAGGAAGTTCCCGCTGGTCACATTAAAAATGGTACGGACACGAGAGGGGGATTGGCTGGTTTGCACAACGACGCTCCATCATCTAATTATCTTCGAGATGTGGAGATTAAAAATACAATCTTTATGAAAGCTTAAAAAATTAAGTGAATATTAACGTAATTGTGGTGTTTTTTTATGGATCTGTTGGCCTGATGTAACCCAGCGCATCCAGATGAGCAATAGACACGAAAGCTAATAAGCCGGATTCGGAATATTTTTTAATTCTATTTTGAAGCACTTAATTTCATTCATCAAACAGCAGGTATGCGAACCGCTACCTGCTGCGATAGAACTTACGCTACGATGGTGGTCCGGCTTTTCTGCTGAATCCGTTTTGCCAGGTTATAGCAATCCTGCACATGCGCTTCAGTGATTTTGCGCATCATGAAATAGCCCAGACTGGCCGCGACCAGTTGGCCGCCCAAAGGAATAAATTTAGTTACCTGTTTGGTGGCAATTTTAGTGAAAAAGCCATTAAACGACTTTTTCATCGCGGTACGTGCCACCACAAAACCTGAAAACTCGAATCCGCGTTTACGTAATTCATCCCAGTGAACTTTTTTGGTTTGAGGGTCATACACACTGATATGTTCGGGTGCCAAACCAAAGCGGGCATTAATATCCGGAATGATCTGGGTCAGCATGCCCAGGTCGACCACCACATCAAAGAATGGAATCGGTACAATTGCTGCACCTGCTGACCAATATGCACGCTTTTTAGCCATTTCTAAACATTCATCACGGATCTGTTCCAAGTTTAAGCTTGGGTCAATCGAATCAGGAATTTTTTCAATTTTCATAAAGTTATACCTAAAGTCTATCCCTTGATAGTACATTCAATACGATTGAATGGTGAATTTCAAAACAATTTTTTTGTTGGATTGTGTATTTAACGTGACTTCATGATATGAAGTTGAATGTTGTATAGTGAGCATTATGGACGGTTTCGTGCAACAAAATGATCATTTTTTGATGAGGTTATATTAATACATGGGTATTCATGTTATTCAAAGTCAACGCCTTGAAGTGTTATTGCAAGGTGTGATGGCATCAATTACCCAACCCGGCGATTCCCCCTTTCAGGTGTTTAAAACCCAGCATTTTATTGTTCCGAGTCCTGCACAACAACAATGGCTGACGCAGAAAATTGCGGAACAGCAAGGCATGACTGCCAATTACCAGTTTCATCAACGTATCCGTGGTTTCCAATGGTATGCCTATCAGCAGGTACTTGAAAATAAAGAGCAGGTGCGCAAGGCCAATATTCCACGATTAATTTTAAAATGGCGTATTCATCAAGCCTTACAGCCCTTTATCCGTGCTGATCAACTCGATCTCGCCACAGATCATCCTCTCTATTCGATTGTGCAGCGCATTTATGACAGTGCGGCCCAATTACCGCAGGGCACAGAAAAACAGTTAAAAAAGCAGAGCATGCTGTATTGGGTAGCGGAACAGGTGTCGCACCTGTTTAATAACTACATGATTTATCGTGGTCATTGTCAAAAAGGCTGTCGTAGTGAATGCAGTTGCTCAAGTAACTGGCTCTCCACCTGGGGGCAGAATAAAGCACTGGATATTGAACAGCTGATTGCCAAGACGGATCAGCAGACCTCAGCCTTTAGCTTAAACCAGACCGAGCAACTGGAAGCATGGCAGCGCTGGTTATGGCAAAACTATTTCCATGATGACTTTATCGAAATGCAGGGGATTGATGCTGATTTCTGGCAGACCTTAGCGCATGCGCAGACCCGGGACAAAGCGCTGGCACAGTTACCGAATCAAGTGATCGTTTTTACCGTGCTGGATTTGCCCCCCAGCCAGCTGCAGTTTTTACGCCGTTTAGGTCAATATCTGGATGTGGTGATTTTGCACTATAACCCGTCACAGGAATATTGGGCGGATAGCGTCGATCCGCTATGGAAACAACGTTATGATCTCGGGGTGAAAGAGCGGTTTATTGCCAAGCATCCCAAGGCAACCGATGCGGAAATTGCTGCTTTCTTTGAGCGCTTCAGTTTAGGGTTTAATGCCTTGAATCGTGAATCTCGCCATCCCTTACTGACCCGTTTAGGCAAGCAGGCACGCGATCACTTCTCTCTGTTATCGCAACTGGCAACCGGTGAGGAAGGCAAATGGATTGATGCCTTTGAGGATTATTTCCCAGAGACGCTACTGGGCAAAATCCAGTCGGATATTTTCTATCTGGCTGAACCTGTCCCTGAGCAATATGAGCTGGCGGCGGAAGATCATTCTATCCAGTTTCATGTCTGTCATTCCAGCTTAAGACAACTCGAAGTGTTAAAAGAGCAACTGCTACATTGGTTATCGCAAGCAGATCCAACACCGCGCCGTCCAAGTGATATTCTGGTTCTGACCCCGAATCTGACCGAGCTTGAGCCGCTGATTCGTAGTGTGTTTCCTTCCGTGCCGAATGATCATGATGTGTTTTTACCGGTTAAGATTGCGGGTGTGGCACAGCTGGATGCACTCAATGCCTGGCGGGCAGTCTTGGGACGTTTGCAACTGACGCAAACCCGAATGACCCAAGATGATTTTGCGGACTGGCTGAACCTGTCGGCAACCCAGCAACGCTATGGACTAGATTATCACCAGGCCCAACGCATCTTGAGCTTACTCAATGAAGCCGGTTTTAAACGCGGTCTGGATGAAGAACATCTCAAGCATAGTCTAAGTGCCGATGATCAGGACTACCGTTATAGCTTTAAATTTGCTTTAGACCGTCTGGCTTTAGGTATTGCCGTACCTGCTCATGTAATGGTGCAACAAACTTTAAGCTATGCACTGGTCCAGCCGAGTGATTTTGAACTGATTGGCATCCTGATTCAGATATATCAGGATTTATCGGTGCGACGTCACTGGCTAGTGGCACATGAGCAAGGGAAACGCTTACCAGTAGAGACCTGGCTCAAATGCCTGAAAGCAGATGTTCAGGAATTTGAGCAGGCTGAGATTGTGGCCTTAAAGGCGGTGCGTGAAATTATCCAGAAGCAGGAGCGTATGCTGACGCTGGCCAGTTATTATGAAGAGATGGAAAGCCAGTTACGCCAGATTTCTTTGCCCTTGCCTTATATCATTGAAGAAATTCAACGCACGCTGGAAAGCCAGTCGGCACAGGTTGAACCTACTGGGCAAATTACCTTTAGCCAGATCGGTCAGATTCGCCCGATTCCTTATCGACTCATTGTGATGTTGAACCTGGATACTGGAAAATTTCCAAACCGGGATAGTCATATTCCCTTTGACCTGATGGATGCATTACGTCAGCAATTGGGGGACCGTTCCCGTCTGGAAGATGATCAGGGCGCTTTTCTGGATGCTGTCTTGCTGGCACAGGAACAATTATGGTTGTTCTATAATGGCTTTGATGTGAGTGATGGGGAAGTGCGGGAGCCATCCAGTGTGTTACAGCATTTCCGTGAGCATTTGGCACTGATTATAAAGCCACCCCTTTCTAAATCTCTCCCCGAGGGAGAGTCTTCATTGGGTGAAATTTCTCTCAGCCCAGCTTTAAACAAGGGCGATTCTGGGATGGTGGCAGATTTGTCTAAGGAGTTTGCAGCCTTGCAACTTCCGACACAGCTTTATCCCTTGTACCATATTCATCGCTTACAACCCTTTGATCCATTAGGTTTTATGGCAGAACAGCGACATAAGCGTTTTCAGGATCAGTGGTTTAAGGTTGCTGCACAGATTCAACAGGACAAAGGCGACCGGGCAGCTTGGGTCAATACGGCTTATCCGGTTGAGAATAATGAGATGCTGATTCTGGATGGCCAGCAATGGATTCAGGATGTCACTTTTCCTGCGCGTTTGTACTTAAAAACTTTGGGCGTAGAAAACCTGAGTGCAACAGAACTCGTTGATCAAAGCGAGCCATTATTGCTGGATGGTCTAGGGAAATATGCCATTCGCCATTTCCTGCAACAGCAGGAGCACAATCCTTCACCTCAGCTATTACAGCATCAGTTACCTGTCGGCAAAGTCCAGCAAAGTGCCTGGCAGCAAAGCTGTCTGGAACAACAGCGTTTACTGGAGCGCTTGCAGCAACATGCCGCAGCGCCCACTGTAACGACCCAGCGCGTTTGGCGTGTATCCAAACATTTACAGATCGGGTGTACCACCCCGAAACAGATCGGTCAGGACTGGATTAGTCTGGATGCCTCCAGTGCCCGAGCCAAGCGTCTTGCCAAGGTCTGGCTGGAATACCTGTTGTGGCTGACGGTACTGGATCACGAGACTGCCACTGAAAAACGCCGTATTGTGGTGTTTAGTGATCAGACCGTGATTTGTGAAGGCTTAAGTTCTCAGCAAGCACGCACTTATCTGCAAGACTGGCTGGAACTGTGGCAGCATGCCCAGCAACAGCCTGTGGTGCTACCAGCAGCCTTGATGTTAAAGCCACTGGAAAAAGGCAAACAGCATGAATGGTTTGAGCTGGATGCGAAACAGATTTTAGTCGAGGACAGTCAAAAGCAGCTACTGAAAGACTGGAATGATACTGGCGACTTTTCCGGCTTTGACATGAGTCAGAATGAAGCCTGCAAGTTACATCGGGACTGGCAGTTTATTTTGCAGGAACAGGATGCCGCAGCATTATTACAATATGCTTGTGATCACTATTCCTATAGGCTGTATCAGCCAGTGTTTGAATTTTTACGAGTGGAGTAAGGCATGAACGCGCGCTATCCTGTGTCTTTTCAACCGATTCGTGATATTCAGTTCGAAGGCCTGCATCTGATTGAAGCTTCGGCGGGAACTGGCAAAACCTATACCTTGTCCAGTTTAATGGTACGAATTTTCTTAGAAAAATATCTGCCGAATCAGGTGATTGCCACTACCTTTACCCGTGCTGCTGCTGCCGAATTAAAAAGCCGTATCCGTTTACGTCTGGTCGAGATGCAACAGTATCTGGAACCACTGCGGACGGTGCTGGAGCAGGATATCCAAGTTTTGGCTGCACAAGAGTCAGACCCGCTTAAACAGCAGGTATTACAGACTTTTGCACCGCGTATTGCCTATGCCTGTGAACGCTTGAAACTGGTGATTGACCAGTTGGATGAACTGTTTGTCGGGACGCTGGACAGCTTTAGCCAGAAGCTGCTCAGAGAGTTTGCTTTTGAAAGTGGCAAGATCGAAGCGGCGCAGATTACCGATGATGCAAAAAGCTATACCCGTCAATTGATTCATGATGTGTTGCGTGAGTGGATTCAAGCTCAACCGCAACAGGTGATTGATACACTTTATAGCGTAGGTGGTCTGAAGAGTGTGGATCATTTTGTATCCATGGTCGAAAGCTCCCTGAATTTTAGTTCGGCTCAGTTCAAGTTGCCGGCCATGCCCGAGATTGAGCTGGCGCAACTGCAGCAGTGGCAACAGCAAGCTGAACAGATTCAGCTGGAGACGCTGGCGGATTATTTTGATCTGGATGGTGTGCATTATGCGCATATCAATGGCAGCTCTTTCCGTAATCATGCTTTCAATAAGCTGTTTACCGTGCATTGTCCAGCCCTATTAAATGCCTTGAAACAAGCATCACCGCTACAGGTGTTTGATACTTATTTTGAGGCTGATCGCGATGCCATGTTCAAGTTTTTAGACAAGCTCGACAGCCAGAAAATTTTTAAGAAATGTCCTGTAGACATTAGTGATGGTTTTTACCAGCATCCTGCGATCGTACAGCTACAGACACTCTGTCAGGCCCTACAACAGACACAGCAGCAATTTGAGCAGTTGCAGGTGTATCTAAAGGCCTATCTGTGTATTGAAGTCAGAAAAAGGTTGCCTCAGGTTTTACAGCAAAAGGGTGAAACCACATTTTCCCAGCAAATTAAAACCTTGTCCGAAGCTTTAAAAGGCGAGCAGGGACAACATTTCGCGGTATTTGTACAGGCCCGTTATCCGCTGATTCTGGTGGATGAGTTTCAGGATACCAATCAGGATCAGGATGACATGCTGGCCAGTATCTGGCGACATCCGCAGCGCTATCAGAAGGGCTGTATGATCATGGTGGGAGATCGTAAACAGGCGATTTATGGTTTCCGTGGTGGGGATATGCTGACTTTCCTGAATGCCCATCAGGATATTATGGCGAAGCAGGGCTGCGTCTATAAACTGATTCATAACCATCGTTCAGTAAAAGAGCTGGTCGAGGTGGTGGACAGCCTGTTCCAGCGGCAGACTGACTTTGGTGAGCAGGTACTTTATGACCCGATTCAGGCAGGGTCACGTCCACATCCTGCCCTGATTGAAAATAACCAGATCAATCCTGCACCATTACGCTGGTTACAGCTACAAGATGGCAATGAGCAGGCGACCCAAGTGGCCTGGAAAATCCAGACCCTGCTCAATCAGGCCCATGCCGCGGAATTATATTTGGAGGATGAAAATCCTAAAGCCATTTGCGAAGATGATATTGCGGTCCTTTCCCGTAGCCATCGCCAGCTGGATGAAGTGCAATACGTACTGGAGCGTTTGGGCATTCGTGTCAATCGTCCTTCCAAACGCAGTGTGTTTGATTCAGCCATTGCACAAGATGTCGGGGCATTGTTGACTGCCATTCTTCATCCTTATGATGAAGCCAAATTAAAACGTGCCTTACTCAGTCGTTTATTCGGATTTGACTTAAGCCGCTTGTTGGCACTGGAACAGAGTGCAGCAGGCTTGAGCGCATATATCCAGCAGCTGGATGAAATACGGGAAATGTGGCTCAATCAGGGTTTTCTGGCGGCATGGCAACGTTGTCTCAACCAGTTTGGTATCTGGCAGCAACTGGTGGCAACACAAAGTAAGGACAATGAGCGTGCGGTGGTCAATTTACGCCATCTCACCGATATTCTGAGTCAGCACAGCGAACATGTGCAAGGCATACAGAACCTGTATCACTGGTATCTCAAGCAACTACACTCACCCAGTGACCGTGAATGGGAACTGGAACATAAGCTGTCCAGTGAAGCCGGTGTGCAATTGATGACGATTCACCAGTCCAAGGGACTGGAATATAAAATCGTGTTTCTGCTCGGTGCCAATAAAGCCTTTTCGGAAATGCAGAAAAGTTTAAACTTTTCCACTGCCGAGATTCAGCATCCGGAAACTGGACAGGTCCGCACACAACGGGTGGTTGCTGTCGCCGATAAAAACTTTCTGCAGCAGGCTGAACTGGATCAGCATCAGCAACGCGCGCTGGCTGAGCAAAACCGCTTATGGTATGTGGCGCTGACCCGTGCCAGCCATCGGGTCTATGCAGTATTTGAACCTGAGAAAGGCGATAAAAACAAGTTTTCCGGACTGGCATTCTGGAAGAACCAAGGCGATGCTTTCCAGCATCCTTGCTGCGCAGATGAGGCTTTGGTACTGGAACGGCCTTATGCCGCCTACCAGCAGCAAGGTAAACAGAAGTTCCCGCTTGCTGCCCAGCCCTTACCGGAGCAACGCTTTTACGCACGTGGCAAGACCAGTTTCAGTTATCTGGCACAGCATCTCAAGCATAAGGCCAATCGTGTTGATCGCTTGGCGAATATCGATGCTGACTTTGAACAGGCGGAAGATGAACTGCATCTTGCCACTAGCCAAGCCTTAGCGAGCTCTCAACCGATCGCCTGGATTAAACAGTATTTTCCGAAAGGCACGCTGGCCGGCAACTTTCTGCATGAAATCTTCGAGCAGATTGATTTTCAGCGTCCGGAAACGTGGATTGAGGAAATTCGCCGCCGTTTTAAAAATACTTATCAAAGTTTATGGGTCGAATTGCTTGAACAGTATCAGCAGCAGTTTCCGGAGCAGACGCAGCCAGAACAGCAACTGTATGAATGGATCGCTGGCTGGTTGCAGGATGTGCTGGTGACGCCCCTCAATCAGGGCTTTCAATTAAAGCAACTGCTTGCGGGACAATATCTGTCGGAATGTCCTTTCTATCTGGCATTGTCGGATCGGGTACTGGCCATGCAGCGTGTACAGCAACTGTTTGAAGAGTACGGCATCCACATGCCCGAACTGCTTGAGGCCCGGTCTGCCCGTTATCTGAATGGTTCCATCGATCTGGTTTACTTTGACGGTCAGCGCTACCATATCGCCGATTATAAAAGTAATTATTTAGGCACGGCCCAAGCCGATTATCAACATGAGCAAATCGCAGAAAGTATGTCGCTTTCCAGCTACTGGCTACAAGCGGCTTTATATCTGGTGGCGTTGCATCGCTATCTCGGAGTGAAGTTGCAGAATTACAGCATTGGGCAGCATTTGGGTGGTGCATCTTACTTATATTTACGGGGCATGAACGGGCAAGCACAACAGGGTTGTCTGTACTGGAAACCTGAAGACGAATTTATCTTGCGTTTAGACGCTATTCTTGGATATTTCTCTGAGGATAAAGCTGGAAAAATGGTGTAGATAAATTGTGTGAATTTAAACTAAACAAAAGCTTAACTTGTGGATAAGACTGTTTATAACCTTGTGGACAAGCGTGTGGGTAAGTTTGAGGATAACTCTGTGGAAAAGCATGTGGATGATCAGTCTGAGCAAATCACCTGGTTAAATATGTGGAGTCAGTACCTGACACAGGCAACTTTTTCTCAATCTGCCCAATCAGTTGGCGCTGCGCAAATATTACAGCAACTGGTTGAAGCCAGTTTGCAAGGCGACAGTTGTATTGAAGTCAATCCACTACAGCTTGAAGTGCTTGGTGATCTTGCCGTTTCGAGTGAGGCTGCGACCAGTCAGGTGGCGCCGTGCGTCTATGATCAGCAGGGCTTGGCATTATACCGATATTGGCAACTAGAGCAACGCCTCGCTGAACAGATTTGTCGATTAAAGCGACAAACGATTCAAACCCTTCAGGCGGCGGATTATCACGACCTGCTCAGTGATGAGCATCAGCAGAATGCCTTGAAAATGGTGTTGCAACAAGGTTTGAGTATTATTACCGGCGGTCCTGGGACAGGTAAAACCTATACTCTGGCACGTATTATTGCCGCCCTGAACCAGATGATTCCTGATATTCGTATTGCCATGGCGGCGCCTACGGGGAAGGCTGCCCAACGCATGCAGGAAGCCTTACAGAACTCGTTTAATGATCCGAAACTATTGGCATCGGGGCTGATTAGCGATGAATTACGTCATCAAAATACCCAGACCTTGCATCGATTACTGGGCATGGGCAATCGGCAGATTCCACGTTTTAACCAGAAACAGCCTTTACCCTATGATGTGATTGTGGTCGATGAAGCCTCCATGCTGGATTTAAATCTGGCGACTGCTTTGTTTGAAGCCGTGCCTGATCATTGTCGTCTCATTTTATTGGGAGATGCCAATCAGCTGGCTTCGGTGGATGTGGGTTCTGTCTTGGCTGATTTACAGCAAGTCGCTGCATTGGCCGAGAATCGGGTGCAACTGCAAACCAGTCGTCGTTTCTCCGGGGAGGCCAAGATTGGACAACTGGCAAGATTTATTCAGGCTCAGCAACATCAGACCGATGTGGATGCTGTATTGGAAAATCTGGAACGCCAGATCGTGGCCGCAACTGCCTTGCAACCCATTGCGTTGTCTAAAGACATGGCCGACCTGATTCAACTTGAATATCTGCCGCCACAGCATGAGACGGATATTAGCAGCGCCCAGCAGAAACTGATGTATGGCTTTCAAGGCTATATAGATGCGCTAAAGCTGTATATAAAGGCAGACGAACCCGAGCAATATATTCAACAGGTAATACAGCGCTTTGATGATTATCGGATTTTAACCGCGATCCGGCACGGACAATTGGGGATTGAACAGTTAAATCGTCATGCCGAACAATGGCTAAACCAGCAACTCAGACAGATTGCTGTAGGGGACTGGTATATCGGGCGTCCAGTAATGATGACCTATAATGATTACCAGCTTGGTATTTCCAATGGCGATATCGGGATTTGCTTTAAACACAGATCCCAGCCACAACAATTTGAAGTCTTTTTTCCTAGCCTGAATAAATGGATCGCGGCGCATCGCTTACCGCGTAACATGCAGACTGCTTTTGCCTTGACCATTCATAAATCGCAAGGTTCCGAATTTACCCATACCGCGATTGTACTGGATGCCAGTGCGGAGAAATTGCTGAGTCAGGAATTGATCTATACCGCAGTAACCCGGGCCAAAAAAGTAGTCAGTATTCTGGCTGATTCGAAGGCTCTGTTACAGGCGCTTACCACCCGCACAGTACGCCGTAGTGGTTTAGTGCAAAAGATCAATTTGCTCATATTGTGAACTTTTACTTCAAAATATAAGCGTTTGTAAGTAAAAGCTTACAAGGATTCGAGATATTGTCGCTAGAGCAAATGAGTGCTTTTTGAGATTATGTACCCATAAAGAGCCTGGCATGGAAAGCGAGGTAAATCGCAAAAATATAATAATAACGTCGTGATGACAGCGAACTTACAGTGAAGTAAGTGATAAGAGAGGAAACTTACAGCCGCTAAGCCTTGTAGTTTTGGGAGAGACTACAGGGCTTTTTTATTTTCGCTATTCAGTCATGACATATTTATCAACCTTCAGATCTGGCCGTCCTATGATTAAAAACGTGAACATTCATGTTTTTGTCACTTTATGCAGGTTTAATTTAGTCTGATAAAAACAAGAAATGAGAATTCTGTTGTAGAACAATTTTTTGTTATTATTAAGTTAAATGTTATACAGACTTGTACGTTTTTTCTTACACAGAGATAAGAAAAATGCTATTTTTCTCCATAATTGATTCTGACAGAATAGTCAGTATAGAAACAACACACATGCGATAACAGAGAATAAGTAAGAACATGATGTGGATAAAACATTCAGAGGGTATGAATGTGAAAGGAGAAGAAGAGTTAATAATAAAAACAAAGCAAAATGATAATAATAAAATCTCAGCGCAAAAGCCCAAGTTGAAACTTGGGCTTTTGTGTTTGGATAAATTTACTTTACAGGTTAGACCAGATCCGCCTCAGTACGATCTGTTGCAAATAGCGAACGGCGCTGGTTTTTCGGAATTTTCGGGCAATTGCTAGAGATCTGGTATAGCGTTTTTGCCAGAGCAGGTAGATGCGTACCCACAACCGATTTGCCGGTGGTGAGGAGCGAGACACTGATATCACGCTCGGGATCTGCCCAACATAAAATATTGGAGAAACCGATATGACCGAAGGCCTGTCCTGTCATTGGCCCAAATAAGCCAACCGGGTTGCTGCCCAGCATTGGGCCCAGCGCATAGCGCATCGGTGCCAGCAGGGTGCGATCCAGACTGACACCCGATGTTGGCAAGGTGGAACGGAATACGGTTTTGGCACTCATGATCTGCTTGCCTTGATACTCACCACCACTCAGCAACATTTCAAAGAAACGGCCCGCCTGTTCAGCACTGGTATAGATGTTGCCTGCAGGACAAATGGTGTCCATAAAGCGACGATCATTGGTGACATCCACCGCCAGTTGCAGACCACCGCCTAATACGTGATTGAGGTAGTAGTCGGTGCCCAGACTCGGATGAATCCCGGTGGCATAGTTGAGAGCAACATCGTCACGATATTCAGGTTTTAAACCGTAGTTGAAATAGTCCAGTCCCATCGGTTTTTCGATATACTCGGCGAGAAACTCACGAACACTTTGCCCTGTGACCCGCTGAACAATTTCACCCAGGATATAACCGGCAGTGACAGCATGATAGGCAAGGTGGGTACCAGAAGGGGATACCGGTTTTGCAGCATACAGCAGCTTTAAGATGTCTTGCTGGTTAAACAGCAGTTCTGGGGTGACTTCCTGATCAATACGTGGAATACCGCCACGATGGGAAAGTAAATGGAAAATGGTGGCGCGGCGTTTGCCATTGACGCCATATTCAGGAATGTAATAGCTAATCGGATCAAGCAAATTCAGCTCACCACGCTCATCCAGCATATGAATTAACATTGCCGTCACCATTTTTGAGGCAGAAAACAGGCAGACAGGCGTATCGGGTGTGGCAATCTTGGCATCTGCTGCCAAGCCCTCAGCGGAGTTGCCTTGCGCATAACCAATGCTACGATTAAGTAGAATCTGTCCCTGACGGCGTAAACATAAGGTGATGAGTGGATAATTCCCCGTTTTATATAAAGATTCAACACTGTGCCAGATTTTTTGAAGCTGTCTTTCGGTCATGCCACCCAAGTCCGCTGACACTTCATCTTTGCTGCGAATTACCTGATTAAGATCATCTGGCACGTAGCAGGTATTGGTCGATAAAATTTTCACGCATCCCTCGCAATTTTTCATTTTCTTTTTTGTCTGCCATCAATCTAAACAGAGCAAGGCTAGTGTGCCTATTTTGTACAATGCTGTCAGCTGCCGAAATGCCGGCGAACATAAAACAATTTTGCAATATAGCGATAGATCACTTAAAATAGCGCCTTGCTGTAGTGATGCACGGCAGTCAGTTGGTTCCAACTGATCAATATCATTTATTTTTTTAAGCATCTCGGAGAAATCGAATGGCTTTAACTAACGCAGATCGCGCAGAGATCATCGCTAAATTTGCTCGTGCTGAAAACGACACTGGTTCACCTGAAGTACAAGTTGCTTTATTGTCTGCGCAAATCAATGATTTGCAAGGTCACTTTAAAGAACACAAACACGACCATCACAGCCGTCGTGGTTTGATCCGTATGGTAAACCAACGTCGTAAATTACTTGACTACTTAAACGGTAAAGATCACGGTCGTTATGTTGCTTTGATCGGCGCATTAGGTTTACGTCGTTAATTCGATTTTACTTTGTTTTCGCTATTTCGCATGTTGCAATGCCTTATCGCTGAAAAGAGAGTTTCACCTAATTTCCGTTAGGTGAGTTTAGAAGGGGCGCTTGTTCGCTCCTTCTTTGTGTTTAAATTTATTTAAAAATTTTGATCTAGTGCGATGGCTTCTAAGCTTTGTCATTTATCCACACGCTAGTGGTGGTCTGAATGCCAAACCTTAGGGGTCTCACTAGAATAAAACTAGGAAAATATAATACATGTCAATGTTTAATATCATTCGTAAAGAATTCCAATTCGGTCAACATCAGGTTGTTTTAGAAACGGGTCGTGTTGCACGTCAAGCCAATACAGTGTTAGTGACCATGGGTGGCGTAACTGTTCTGGTTGCAGTGGTTGCCCAACCTAAAGCAAAAGCGGGTCAAGACTTTTTCCCGTTGACTGTTAACTACCAAGAAAAACAATATGCTGCTGGTCGTATCCCGGGTGGTTACGGTAAGCGTGAAGGCCGTGCCTCAGAAGCTGAAACGTTGATTTCACGTCTGATCGACCGTCCAATCCGTCCGTTGTTCCCGGAAGGTTACTTCAACGAAATTCAAGTTACAGCAACTGTTGTTTCTTCTGACAAAACCATGGATGCCGATATTGCTGCAATGCTCGGTACTTCTGCTGCATTGTCAATTGCCGGTACCCCATTCCGTGGTCCAATCGGCGGTGCGCGTGTTGGTTTAATCAACGGTGAATATGTTCTTAACCCGAACTTTGAACAACTTGCACAATCTGACCTTGACCTTGTGGTTGCAGGTACTGAATCTGCAGTATTGATGGTTGAGTCTGAAGCGAAAGAACTTTCAGAAGACCAGATGCTTGGTGCTGTTCTGTTCGGTCATGACGAAATGCAAATCGCAATTCAAGCGATTAAAGAATTTGCTGCTGCTGCGGGCGCAGTTGAATCAACTTGGGTTGCTCCAAGCAAAAACGAAGTGCTTCTTGAGCAATTAAAAGCAGCTTTCGAAGCGAAGATTTCTGAAGCATATACCATTGCAGTCAAACAAGACCGTTATGCGGCACTTGATGCACTTTATGCAGAAGCAGTTGCTCAGTTCGTTCCTGAAAATGATGAAACGGGTATTGCTGACGAAGTTAATGAATTATTTGAAGACCTTAAATACCGTACCGTACGTGACAACATCTTGTCAGGTAAGCCACGTATTGATGGTCGTGATACCAAAACTGTTCGTGGTATCGACGTACAAGTAGGTGTATTAGACCGTGCACACGGTTCTGCATTATTTACACGTGGTGAAACTCAGGCGTTGGTTACAACCACTTTGGGTAACACGCGTGATGCGTTGATGGTAGATACCCTTGCGGGTACCAAAACTGACAACTTCATGTTGCACTATAACTTCCCAGCATACTCTGTCGGTGAAACCGGTCGTGAATCTGGTCCTAAGCGCCGTGAAATCGGTCATGGCCGTTTAGCACGTCGTGGTGTTCAAGCCGTTCTTCCGGCAGCTGATCGCTTCCCGTACGTGATTCGTATCGTTTCTGACATCACTGAATCTAACGGTTCATCTTCAATGGCTTCTGTATGTGGTGCTTCATTATCACTTATGGATGCAGGTGTTCCGCTTAAAGCACCAGTTGCAGGTATTGCAATGGGCTTGGTGAAAGAAGGTGAGCGTTTTGCAGTTCTTTCTGACATCTTGGGTGATGAAGATCACTTAGGTGATATGGACTTTAAAGTTGCCGGTTCTGCAAACGGTATTACTGCACTTCAAATGGATATCAAGATCGAAGGTATCACTGAAGAAATCATGGAAGTTGCATTAAACCAGGCATTTGCAGGCCGTATGCACATCCTCAATGAAATGAATAAAGTCATTTCACGTGCGCGTGCTGAAATCAGTGCCAATGCGCCAACATTTGAAGTGATTAACATCAATCCAGACAAGATCCGTGATGTGATTGGTAAAGGTGGTGCTACGATTCGTGCCATCACAGAAGAAACCAAAGCTGCGATTGATATCGAAGACAATGGTACTGTGCGCGTATTTGGTGAAACTAAAGCTGCTGCGCGTGCTGCGATTGCAAAAATCCAGGCACTTACTGCAGAAGTTGAACCAGGCAAGATCTACGACGGTAAAGTCATCCGTATCGTTGAATTTGGTGCGTTCGTTAATATCATGCCAGGTACTGATGGCTTGCTTCACATTTCGCAAATCTCAAATGAGCGTATTGCCAACGTGACTGACGTATTGAAAGAAGGTCAGGAATTGAAAGTACAGGTTGCTGATGTCGACAACCGTGGTCGTATCAAGTTGACAATGAAAGATATCGAGCAAGCATAAGCTAGCTTAGTCTTTTGACTCAAAAAGCGCATTGTGTAAACAATGCGCTTTTTTTATTAAGTTAATGATTGTTATGAGTATAAGAAGTTGAAACTGTAAACATAAAATTTCTTTATATTAGACATTAGTCTAAGGTTTTAAATGTGAGCCCTGCAATTAACGTAGAATTCCCCAAATTTCCGTGCCTGCCGTATTTATGTGGTCTTAGATAGACAGTCGGAAGTCTATTTGTTCATCTCAATATGAAGGAATATTGCACATGCTTGTCGATCATGTAGCCGCAGGTCAAGATGACCAACAGCCTCCCAAAAAACCAAAGTTCTATCAAATTCTCTATGTACAGGTGATCTTCGCAATTGTTGCGGGGATACTACTTGGTCATTTTTTTCCTGAGTTTGGTGAAAGCTTGAAGCCGCTAGGCGAAGCCTTCATTAAACTGGTAAAAATGATCATTGCCCCTGTGATTTTTTTAACGGTGGTCACTGGTATTGCTGGCATGAAAAATCTCGGCAGTGTTGGACGGGTGACCGGGAAGGCAATGATCTACTTTCTGACCTTTTCGACCCTGGCCTTAATTGTCGGT
The DNA here is from genome assembly GCF_000314615.1 of Acinetobacter sp. WC-323. Taxonomy (NCBI): domain Bacteria; kingdom Pseudomonadati; phylum Pseudomonadota; class Gammaproteobacteria; order Moraxellales; family Moraxellaceae; genus Acinetobacter; species Acinetobacter sp. WC-323. The sequence continues at coordinate 122,113 of NZ_AMZS01000058.1, read as the reverse complement.
TTGATTGTCGGTAATGTTATTGAGCCGGGTCATGGCTTAAATATTGATCCAAGCACCTTGCACAGCACCAAAGTCGATGAATATGCTGCCAAAGCACATGAGTCTTCAATCACCGGCTTCTTGATGAATATTATTCCGGATACGCTGGTCAGCCCATTCGTATCGGGACAGATTCTTCAAGTGCTATTCGTTGCCGTATTATTTGGTTTGGCTTTGGCAAAATCAGGGGATTTAGGTCGTCCAGTCACAGACTTTCTTCAACAACTGACCAATCCTGTGTTTACCTTGGTGGGAATGTTGATGAAGTTCGCGCCGATTGGTGCATTTGGTGCCATGGCCTTTACCATTGGTGCGTACGGTATCGGTTCGATTGGTAATCTGATGTTGCTGATCGCGACCTTCTATATTACCGCATTACTGTTTGTGATCGTCATTCTGGGCGCTGTTGCACGCTATAACGGTTTCTCGATTATTGATCTGATCCGTTATATTAAAGATGAACTCTGGTTGGTACTCGGGACCAGTTCATCTGAAGCCGCATTACCTTCATTGATGGCGAAAATGGAAAAGGCGGGCTGTGAGAAATCGGTGGTTGGTCTGGTGATTCCGACAGGCTATTCCTTCAATCTGGATGGCACCAATATTTACATGACCTTGGCAGCCTTATTTATCGCGCAGGCCTGTAATATTGAATTGACGCTGACTCAGCAGATCACCATTCTATTGGTGGCGATGCTGAGCTCTAAAGGTGCAGCAGGGATCACTGGCGCAGGTTTCATTACCTTGGCGGCGACACTTTCAGTGGTACCCGCGATTCCAGTCGCAGGGATGGCACTGATTCTAGGGATTGACCGTTTCATGTCTGAATGTCGTGCATTAACCAACCTGGTCGGAAATGCATGTGCAACGATCGTGGTTGCGAAATGGGATAAAGCATTAGATAAAGAACAACTTGATCTGGCGTTAAAGCACGGGATCGTTAAAGAAGATGCATAATCTTTGATCTGTTCAAAAAGCCTCCTTGTGAGGCTTTTTTTATGGCACCGTAACGCGGTGGTTTGAATAGCGATAGCTTTTTATGACGCTTCATGGCAGCATTTCAATAGCTATCCAAATTCATCTTGTCCTATGCAGCTTTATTATTTTTATCGTCATAACAGCGAAAATACAATTTTTATTAGTACAGAACAACAAGCAGAACATGCGCTGGAATTTTTGTGGGTCGATAGTTTAAGGCAGGATCTGGTCAATCATACCGAGACCTGGCAAAGCGATATTGGTCAGCATACCGGATTGGTCTTGAACGAATTTCATATGCGCGACTTGCTCAATATCGAGCATCCTTGTGCTTTTGATACCGTAGAAGAATATGACCTGCTGGTGTTCCGTAAACTCATTAGCCCAGATGACCAGATTCTTGAAAGCGAGAATGTGCTGGAATCCCATGAGAGCGTATTTGGACTTGCCACCACACCGATGAGTTTTATCCTGACCCCTACGATTTTGGTCAGTGTCAGGGAGCAGGGCAATCAGGCAGTAGAGAGTTATATTCAGCGTATTCAAACCATTATGGGACGTCCGATCGCCGAGCAGAATAAACCGCGTAAATTGCCTGCCACACCTGCAGATTTATGCTTGCGTTTACTGAATAGCATGATTGATGGTTATCTGAATCTACGGACTCCGCTCACCCGTCGGGTGGAATATTGGCAACAGCAATTGTTACAGGGCAATCGTCGTTTTAAGCAATGGCATCAGTTATTTCATGAAGACATGGCATTCCAGCAAATCGAAAATTTATGTGAGGAACAGATTGAAACCTTGCAGGAGTTTAGAGATGAGCTGGTGGATAATTATCATCATGTCGTGGGTGAGCATAAGCATAAGGCACAAGATATCTTGCTGGTACGTTTGAATGATTTGATGAGTCATGTTGAGCGGGTACAGAAACATAGCTTACGCTTGCGTAATGCGATTCAGTCGGCTATCGATTTGCATTTTTCTGCGATTGCCAACCAGACCAATGAAAATATGCGTATCTTGGCGATTATCACCGCCATTTTTGCGCCTTTGACCTTATTAACGGGTATCTATGGGATGAATTTTGAGTTTATTCCCGGGCTGAAATCGCCGGTCGGGTTCTGGATAATGCTGGGGGTGATGCTGATGAGTACGGTATTGCTACTATATTATTTCTATCGTCAGCATCTGGTTGGGCGTGGTGAGCGGAGTGTGATTGATTTGCTGGCACAGCAACATAAGCAGCGTAATCTGAATCTGCTATGGTTCCTAGACTACGAACCGATTAAGCAAACGTTGAAAGAAGTGGAGAAAATGACCAAGTTAAAATAGTTTGAACTTGGTCATACTAAATCCTTTAATGAAAATGTTTGAGCTGTTTACGTAGCTGTTGCACTTCATTGATTAAATCCAGCATCACGGCTACAGCTGACAGGCTGGCATCAAAGTCGCGTTGCAAGCGATAGGCACGTCTGGCACGGCTGACATCTTCACCAATAAACTGATAGCTTTGCGGATCGACAGAGATCTGCAAAATATCATAATCAATCAGCTTGAGGACCCAGTCGGTACTTTGACCACATGCTTCGGCAAAGTGTTCAAGATCAAGTGCCAATTGTTCATCAATGATTTCAACTTGGCAGTGACCGTCATATTGAATTTCTTTGTATTGAATCGTTGTCATGATCTTACTCCTTATGAGGCACGAGGTTTAAATGCAGCAAAGGCTTCGGCAAATTGTTGATAAGCCTGTTGCTCTTGCTCACTGTGCGCTGGCGGTAAAACAATATTGATAATCAGGTACAGATTTCCCGCAGTCTTGTTGGGAATGCCTTTCTCTTTTAAACGTAATTGCTGCCCGTTCTTGGCGTTTTTCGGCAAGTTGACCTTGAGCTGTCCAGCAGGGGTATTGACCTCGATACCTTGTCCCAAACCCGCTTCCCAAGGGCTGACATCAATGGTTTGATAGACGTCAGCGCCTTCAACACGAATCCGGTCAGTATCTTTATACTGAATTTCGATATAAAGATCGCCATTTGCACCGCCATTGATGCCACTCTGGCCTTGACCATTGAGACGGATTTGCTGACCTTCCTTCATGCCTTTTGGAATTTTAACTTCTAAGATTTTGCGTTGAACCTCAGGTTCACCATAGACATTATAAGTCGGAATTTGTAATGTGATTTGCTGGGTTGAACCGTGGTAGGCAATCTCTAGATCGACCTGAATGCTGGCATGTTGATCTTCACCACGATAACTACGCTGTTGGCGTTGAGAGCGTTGTTGCCCGCCGCCAAAGCCTGAACCGAAACGGCCAAACAGGTCTTCAAAACCACTAAAATCTGCTCCTTCACCTGAACTCTGGCGATAGAACTGCGCACCATCGAAACCACTTTGGTTGCCTTGGCCAAAGTTGGAAAAGCCTTGAGGGTGATCCAGCATCTGATCATATTCAGCTTTTTTGCTGCTATCGCTCAAGGTGTCATAGGCGACATTGATCGCCTGCATTTTGGCTTCCGCATCGGCTTCTTTACTAATGTCAGGATGATATTTACGCGCCAGTTTCCGATAAGCTTTTTTGATTTCATCTGCTGAGGCATCTCTGGAAACACCTAGCTCTTCATAATAATTTTTTGCCATGATCTTTAAATATAATAATGTTGTGTTTCTTTCATTATGAAACGAATCCAAGAGATTTCAATGGATTCGATTGTATAAGACTTGTTCTGTTTGAATCAGAAAAGAGCGTGTAAATAATTTTATTTGGCTTGGTTGAACGTCTAGATAAAGGTTTCGATCAGACCATACAGTGCAATCAAGACCAGCAAGGCACCGCATAAACCGAGAATTTTTGGATAAACACTGCTCTGTGAAAGGCGGCGGAAGAATAGATACACCAAAGATAAGGTCAGGAAATCCAGAATAATCCAGGTCACCGTCAATAGACTGAGACTAAAATTGATATTGGGTGAAATTGAAATAAACTGCGGGAAAAATGCCGAGAAAAAAATAATATCTTTGGGATTGGAGATGCCGACCAGAAAGCCTTTGTTAAAACCGCCATTTTGTGCCGATATGGTTTGAATTGCAGTAGGATGCGGCGCCTGAATGACTTCTTTAATAATGCTATAACCGAGATAGGCAATATAAAGGCAACCGAATACCCGAATAGCTTTCAGGTAGTTTTCATCAATGCTGAGAAAGCCTTTGAGAATCAGCACTGAAATAAAAATCAGGATTAGAGAGGCAAAGTTGGTTCCAAAGATGGTGTGTAACGCTTTTTTATAACCGCCTTTGAGTCCGGCACTGGCCACCAGAATCATGACAGGCCCCGGCGTGGCGATCAGCACCACTACACTCACAATAAACAGTACATATTCGAAGTAATTCATAGCGTAATCATAAGGTCGGTATTATAAGGAGATTTGAACATTGTTTTATCGGGTAGACCTTAATACAAAATAAAAAAAGACGGAAGCCCGTCTTTTTTTATTTTCAACATTGAATGAATTAACTTAAATGTTCACCAAATAAAGCCAAGGCTTCTTCTGCCGTAAATTCATAGCGTGTATTACAGAACTGGCAATCCATCTGGATCGGATTTTGTGCTTCTAAAGTTTCATGCACTGCATCTACACCAATCTGAATCAGGGCATTGGCACAGCGCTCTTTTGAACAGGTACAACCAAACTTTAACTGCTCAACTTCAGGCAAACGCACTTCTTCTTCGTTATATAAACGATAGAGGATTTCATTGGCTGACAGGTCGGTCAGCTCTTCCGGTTTCAAGGTTTCAGTGAGCATGGTCAGACGAGGCCATAGATCTTCGTCGACCAGTTTTTGTTCTTCTTCATCATTACGCGGAAGTAGCTGAATCAATAAGCCGCCTGAACGTTTGCTGTTGGTCGCCAAGACAATATGTGTCGGAATCTGCGCCGATAAATCGTAATATTGTGTCAAACAGCCGGCCAAGGTCGGTTGATCAAGTGGTACGATCCCTTGATAGCGTTCGCCGTGCTCAGGTTCAATATTAATGAACAGAACCGGATTGGTTAATGCTGCCAGTACCGTACGGCTATCATGACCTTCGACAAATCTTGGATCTTCTTCATAATCAGCCAAGGCACGGACTTCACCCAAATGGTTACATTCAGCCATGGCCCATTTAAAGGTACCGCTTGCCTGAATCTGTAAGCTAATACGACCACGGATTTTCAGTGTGCTGGCAAGTAATGCAGTCGCACTTAACATTTCGCCCAACAGGCTTTGTACTGCAGGCATATATTCGCGTTGCGCCAAAATGGTTTGTAATGCTTCTTCCAGATGCACCACTTCACCGCGAACAGGGCAGTCCTCAATAAAAAAGCGTTGGCGTAAATCAGACATATTTTTCTCCAGTATCCCGCACAGGGAAAACAAAGCAATGCGCTGCTTTGAAAAGCACTGAGGGCTTTATAAAAAGGTGCATGTATGCAGTCAATAATGGTGTCAGTTTGCTAAAACTCAAGATGTTTCATTGAGTGAATTTGCATCACTTTGTGTGTTTTGATCACTGCGCGTGCGATCTAGCTGCAAAGTTTTTGTGTTTTCAAATAAATACTCAAGTTCTGCAATTGCACTCGGATAATATTCAATAACCTCTTGCTGTTCCTGTACCCAATGTTGCTGGATCAGCAGCAGTTCATCCTGTTGCTTAAAACGCTCTATCTGCATTTGTGCATCAAGATTTGACAGCCCCGTTTCAAGCAACGCCTGCTGGGCCATCTCCAGTGAAGCGGCATAGGTTTCACGCCAGATATATTGAATGCCTAAAGCATTGAGTAAATGCGCATGATGACGGTCGCGTGCCCGCACAAACAGGGTCAGGTCCGGATGATTCAAGCGCAGATAACGTGCCAGATTCATACTGTCTTCAACATCATCAATGGCGAGGATCAGGAGTTTGCAATATTCGATTCCGGCAGCACGTAAGTTCTCAACCTGAGTCACATCAGCATCAAAAAACCGGTGTCCATATTGTTCAATAAAATCAGCATCCGGCTGGTTGCTGTCAATCACGCTAAAGTGTTTGCCCTGTGCATGTAAAGCGCGAGCAACCACTTGTCCAAAGCGTCCAAAACCGACAATCAGAATCGGATGTTGTGGTACATCTTCAGGTGCAACAGGTACTTTTTTCTGCAATCGTGGCAAAATTTCTGTATCAAATAGCCAGTACAGCAGCGGCGTCAATAACATCGAGCCGAAGACGATGAGCAAGGCAGGTTGTAATAAGGCCTTGTCGAGTAAATTTTCACTTTCTGCCAGTTTGAGCAAGATAAAGGTCAGTTCACCACTTTGCGCCAAGGTGATGGCAAACAGGGTACTGAGTCGGGCATGACGTTGCTGGTAATAATGGATGGCTGCAATTACACCGGACTTGATCAGGATCAGCCCAAAGATTGAACCCAAGATCAGTAACGGCGTCTGAGCGAGAGGTTCAAGCGAAAGACCTAGACCAATCGCGAGAAAGAATAACCCGATGGCCGCATCTTTAAAAGGTGCAAGAATACGTTCAACTTCAGCTTTAAATTCGGTTTCTGCCAGTAATAAGCCTGCCAAAAATGCACCAATCAAGACATGAATATTCAAAACATCCATAATCAGAATGACCGAAACAATAATCAGGGCGCTCAGTACAGGGATGAGTTGAATACTGTTTTTTTGTGCTAAAAAGCGGAAGGCTGGACGCACCAGATAGCGACTGGCGAGAAACAGGCCTGAAATCGTGGCAATGATCGCTGCAAAATAAGCAATCCCGTGTCTTGTCGATGCCGTATCTTCCAGCAAAGGAAACAGCGCAATCAGAATCACGGTAATAAAAATCTGAAATTGCAGTGTGGCTAAACAGGCTTGCCCCAACGGGCTATGCAGTTGCTGTTTGTTCTGTAGCAGTTGCTGCACTAAAGTCACTGCGGAGAGTGCCAGTGCAAAGCCAAGAATGAGACTGCTCTGCAACTGGTGAAACAGCAGGAAAGCTGCACCGGCTAAAAGCGGGATGATGACTGCAAGTTGTAGTCCCGTACTTTTAAGGATAGTTTTACGTTCCAGCCACAGTTGTACAGGTCGAAAGCTTAGAGCTAGAAACAGCATGACCGCCATCATGCCAAGATTGAGCAGTGACTGGATCAGTTGAGGATCTGCAATCAGTCCAGAAACATGTGTACCAAGTACAAGCCCTGCGATGAGATAACCTAAAACTGTCGTGCCCATGTAGCGCTTGGCCAAGGGCACAAAAATTAAAGTCGCAGCCAGTAAAAAAATAATGGGGAGTAGTAAGGACATCGAATGCCTCAATTTTTCTATTCTGTTTAGACGAACTCAAATGAGTAAAGCTTAAAAAGACCAATCCATGATGGGGCTTTTATAAGGTGCGCCTAAACTAGCTTAACTAAACTCTTGTGGATCAACATCAATGGAAAGCCTGAGTTGATGCTGTCGTGGTAAATGTACCACTTGTTGCCACCATTGACGCAAATAAAAATGCAGTTTTGCCCGATCGGTAGATAAAATCACCATGTGCGCACGATAACGGCCTGCTTTACGCTCCATCGGTGCAGGGATTGGCCCCCAGATATCAACCAGATCGCCAGCCATTGTTCTAAGTTGCTGGGCAATATCCGCTAGAAAGTGTTGGCTATAGTCGCGATCTTTCGATTCCACCCGAACCAGTACCGTATAACGATAAGGCGGCAGCATGGCAATTTTGCGATCAGCCAGCATTTGTTTGGCAACGGTACGATAATCATGCTCAATCAGCGTGGTTAGCATTGGATGATCAGGGCGTAAGCTTTGCAAATAGACACTGCCTTTATGCTCACCACGTCCAGCACGTCCGGCCACCTGCACAATCAATTGTGCAGTCCGTTCAGGCGCACGCGGATCAACACTGAGCAGGCCCGCATCAATATCCAGAATCGCAACCAGCGTCACATGCGGGAAATGATGGCCTTTCGCCAGCATTTGCGTGCCCAGCAAGATACTTGGTTTGTTTTGCTGGATCCGGTCATAAATTTTCTGCCAGCTACCGACCCGGCTGGTACTGTCACGATCAACCCGAATTACCTCATTGTGCGGGAACAGTTCCTGTAAATGTTCCTCAAGCTTCGCCGTTCCTGCTCCAATGGTTTTCAAACTCTGTTTCTGGCATGCCGGACAATGGTCTGGCAAACGGTTGATGGTTCCGCAATGATGACAATGCAAATAATGGTAAGGCTGGGAATGCAGGGTAAAGTGCGCATCACAATGTGGGCAGTTGGCTTGCCAGCCGCAGCTTTCACACATCAGGATCGGCGCATAACCGCGTCGGTTTAAAAAGATCAGGACTTGTTCTTTACGCTCTAAGGTCTGCTTGATTTGCTGAATCAAGGTCTGGCTGAGACCATGCTGCTTTTTTGCAATCTTTAAATCCACCACATGCATTTTCGGTAAAACCGCCACACCTGCACGTTGATTCAGTTCAAGCAGTTCCAGCTTTCCAGATTCAACCAGATGATAACTATCGATACTTGGCGTCGCAGAGCCAAGTATCACCGGACAGTTCTGCAAATGTCCGCGATATAAGGCAACATCACGGGTATGGTAACGGAAGCCTTCTTGCTGTTTATACGAGAGGTCATGTTCTTCATCCAGGATGATCAGTCCCAGATTGGGCAATGGAGTATAAATTGCAGAGCGTGTCCCAATTATGATCGAGGCTTTGCCGGTTTGTGCATGTTGCCATGCCTGTAGCCGTTTTGAGTCATTCAGCCCTGAATGAAGTAAGGCAATATCACCATGAAAGCGTGACTTAAAACGTGAAACGGTTTGCGGGGTGAGACCAATTTCTGGCACCAGCACCAGTACTTGTTTTCCTTGTTTTAATACCTCATGCATCACTTGCAGATAAACTTCAGTTTTGCCGCTGCCCGTCAAACCATCGAGTAAAAAAGCCTGATAATGATGTTGTGCCTTGAGAATGTGTTGAATGGCTTTTTTCTGGTCTTCATTCGGCGTTAACGGAACTTGTGCCAGTTGTACCGGTGTCGGGGTAAAATCATGTGGCTCCAGACAGCACTCAACCAGGCCTTTCTTTTCCAGCGCTTTCAGGGTCGAGGTTTCCACCCCGCTCAGGTTTAAGACATTTTCAGTGGTGCCATGCGGATGCAATTTTAACACCTGATAGGCATCATATTGTTTTTGCGAACGTTTTAATAATGAGGCTGGGTCATCATGGGGTGTGATTATCCATAGATGAAACAGGATATCTAAGGCACGACCTTGTCTGAGTAAAGTGGGTAAGGCACTTTGCATGACCTCGCCAATCGGAAATTGATAATATTGGGCTGACCATGTCAACAAAGTTAAAACTTGTTGGTCTAAAATCGCGTCCTGATCGAGTAATTCCGTAATGGCTTTAAGTTTGAACTGACCGGTAAAGACTTCGTCCGGATTGACTTTTTCAGTGATGACCCCGACCAGGTTTTGCCGCCCAAATGAAATCGCAACACGCGCGCCAACCTGTGCCTGAGCGTATTGCGCTGCGCTCACCGTATAATCAAAGGTATCATACAGATACACCGGTATGGCAACGCGAATACGGTAAACAACAGTGCTAGAATTTTGGGTCGGCATATCGGTTTCATTCATATAAAGTGTATGTTGATATTTTCAGCCTTTTAAGTTGTATGATCGCTTAAAACAACTTAAATAAGGCATGACGGCATCTCATAGAATTATGCTAAAGTGCTATGCGTTATGTCGATGAATTTCATGTGGAACCACATTCCTCAGGCCATACACGGATGCACTTAACAACGACTATTTTGGGACAATTAGAACAGAACCATGCCTGCTTATCAATTTACTGCGCTTGATGCCTCTGGAAAGCAACATAAAGGTGTGCTGGAAGGGGATTCCGCACGCCAGATTCGCCAACAGTTACGCGATAAAGCCTGGACCCCGATCGCGGTCGATGCGGTCGAGCAAAAAGACAAACAGCAACAGCGTTCGTGGTTTAAAAAAAGCTTTAGTGCCTATGATCTGGCATTGATGACACGTCAACTCTCGGTATTGGTGGCGGCTGGGGTTCCGCTGGAAGAGGCCCTCCGTGCCGTCAGTAAACAAAGTGAAAAAGCGCATGTCCGCAATCTACTGATCGCGGTACGTTCCAAAGTTCTGGAAGGTCATTCACTGGCAAAAGCGATGCAGCAGTCAGGACGCTTTCCCGAACTATACATTGCAACAGTGGCGGCAGGCGAACGTTCAGGCCACCTGGATCTGATTCTGGATCAGTTATCGGACTACACTGAAAACCGTTTTGCCATGCAGAAGAAAGTTCAGGGTGCGATGATTTATCCGATTGTACTGATGTTGATGTCTTTCGGCATTGTGATGGGCTTGATGACTTATGTGGTGCCTGAAATCGTCAAGACCTTTGAACAAAGTAAAGAAGCTTTGCCGTGGATTACGGTCGCCTTGATGAAGGCCAGTGCCTTTATCCGGCATACCTGGATCGGTATGCTCATTCTTGCCGTCGTATTCATTATTTTATTTACCCGGTTTTTAAGAACGACGGCAGGACATTATGCATTTGACCGATTAACGCTCAGATTGCCACTATTTGGTAAACTTTCACGTGGTATAAATGCAGCACGTTTTGCCAGTACCTTATCCATTTTGACCCGCTCAGGTGTACCTTTGGTGGAAGCCTTACGTATTGGCGCCGAAGTCAGTAATAACTGGGTCATTCGTGATGCCATTGAAGTGGCGATGGAACGTGTAACAGAAGGGGGGAATTTGGCAACACAACTGGAACGTTGCGGTTATTTCCCACCGATGATGGTACAAATGATCCGAAGTGGAGAAGCCTCTGGTGAACTGGATCGTATGCTGGATCGTGCATCGACCATGCAGGACCGTGAGGTGACCACCTTTATTTCTACGTTACTAGCCTTGCTTGAACCCTTGATGCTGATTTTTATGGCAGCAATTGTATTGGTGATTGTGATTGCGGTAATGTTGCCAATTATTAATATGAACAATATGATCTGATGAGTGACATGAAAGAGATGAATATGAATAATTCAATGAATAAGCACAATGTTGAACAAAGCTTGAATCCTTGCACTCAAAGCATAGCTTCTCGTCTTGCGGAATCGTGTGACTCAGAGCATAGCTCTTCGTCTTGCGCTCGGACAAAGTTCCACTTTGTTAACCCTCGCTCAGGATTTACCCTCATTGAGGTGATGGTGGTTATTGTAATTCTTGGTGTTCTGGCTGCACTGATCGTTCCGAACGTGATGGGTCGTGGTGAAAAAGCCAAAGTCGATACCACCAGCATTACCTTAAAAGGTGTTGCGGGTGCGCTGGATCAATATAAGTTAGATAATGGCCGTTACCCATCCATGCAAGATGGTGGCTTAGATGCATTGGTCAACCAGCCAGCAACAGCGAAAAACTGGTTACCTGGTGGTTACGTGAAAGGTGGCTATCCAAAAGACAGTTGGGAAAATGATTTGCAGTATGTCATTCCAGGTCGTGAAGGCCGTCCATTTGATTTATATTCGTTTGGTGCGGATGGTAAAGAAGGTGGCGAAGGTAATGACGCCGATATTTATTATCAGCCTTAATGATTAAATAAAAATATCACTTCACTTTTGAGTTATTAAATCGAGAGTGAAGTGATAATGTTTCTTAATTAATAATTAATTTATAAGTTGTTGAAAAATAAAAATAGAATAAAATATTGAATATGTGAGAGTTATAATAAGAATTATTCCCATATTTAGTAGTTACAAGAAAAAGAAATTATGCAGCAAAATAGGCTGTTTCTTTAGATCAAAGCTTTGCATAATAAATCAGACCTTTGAACGCAAGTGTGAGAAATCAGATGAAAGCATTTTTTATGTTGGATGAACTGAATCAGTTTCATTGGGCAATGCTTAAATCTGTATTGCTCATTTTAGCGTTATTGCCGATGAGTGAAGGTGCGTTAACCTTATGGCAAGCCACTGAGGGCAGTAGCCAGATTATGATTGGTTTCTTTGCATTAAGCATGTTCAGTGCGTGGTTAGTGCTGTGCTTTTTAAGTGCTTTAAAAACCACGCTCTGGCATCGGGTTGACCTGATTTCTAAATATGAGCAATTTTTATTTAAGGCTTATCGTTATATTCCGATGCTATTTTTATCCAGTCTAGTGGCCTATTTAAGCCTGCAATTCTCGATCAGCTTTTAAATCATTTAAAACTGAAGCGTTAAAAACGTAGATTTTAAATCTACGTTTTTTTATTGTCTGAATTTAGCCAGCCTAAACAAACAGAAAGCTAATTTTGCGTAGGGTGGGCAAGACCAGCAGCAGAACAGGAAAAGCAATCAGCCAGAAAATTCTCCAGACAGAAAACCAGATATCAGCGAAAATTATTCTAATCCCATGCGACGTATCATACGCATGCACGAACCCTCAAGGTTATGCTGACCGATAGAAACAAAGCTAAAACAACTACGGCATAATAATTTGGAATCTGTTAAAAACCAAAAGAAGACTTTTTGAAGTTTTGTATTTTTTACTTTCTAAAGCGACCAACGCCAATGCCTGATCAAAAGATGAAATATCCTGATTAAATAGTTCCAAGCATTGTTGAAGAGATGTTGGCACGTTAATTGACCTAAACCTATACGGCTTTATAAAGAGCATAATTCATTAAACAGGCAGGGTTAAAATGGTGGGTAAAAAATAAGCATCTTTATTTAAAAATAGAGATCCTCTATATTCCATATGACTCTAAAAAATCGAAGAGAACAATTAGATGCAACAAATTGAATGGAATGATTTTACTAAAGTGGAGTTGCGTGTCGGTCGGATTGTACAGACTGAAGTATTTAAAGAAGCGCGAAAACCCGCCTATATCTTACAGGTCGATTTTGGTGAGGAATTAGGCATCCGGAAATCCAGTGCACAAATTACCAAACTTTATCAGCCTGAAGACTTGATTGGAAAACTGGTGGTGGCTGTGGTGAACTTTCCGAAGAAACAGATTGGTCCAATTCAATCAGAATGTCTGGTCACAGGTTTCCATAATGCGGAAGGAGAGGTGGCACTTTGCGTCCCAGAGTTTGAGGTTCCTCTGGGCACAAAGTTGTTGTGATTTATCGACGTGATTTAAAGGAAATATCGACTTTACGTGGACGGTAAATCCAGCCCACGATCAATAACAGCACTGAGAAAATCAGGATTGGATAATCACTTAAGCGGTTATACAAGGTTTGTCCCTGCATGGCAGGCAGTTCACCTCGAAGCACAGCTTCCTCATCCATTGGCGCCTGTTTCACAATATGACCATTCTGGTCGATAAATGCTGTCACACCGGTATTGGTGGCACGAATAAACCAGCGACCATTTTCTTTGGCACGCATTTGTACCATTTGCAAATGTTGCCAAGGTCCAGCAGTGCCTGTAAACCAGGCATCATTGGATACCGTGATGAGAAAGTCACTATCCGATGCATTACGGCGGGTCAGGTTGGGATAAGCCACCTCATAGCAAATGGCGGCTGCCAGTGCATGACCTTTAACGGCTAAGGGTTTCTGATTGGCTTCACCACGAGTAAAACCACTCATGCTGACATCGTTCTGCATTGCAGGCAGAACCCATTTCAGCATGCCAGATAGTGGAATATATTCGCCAAACGGTACCAGACGCTGCTTTTTATACAAACCATGCGAATCGCTGCCTGAGGCCATAATACTGTTGTAATACAACGGTTCACCGACCTGCTGTGACTTGGCCATATCCCAATAGGGAATGCCAGTTACCCAGGCGCTGTCTGTTTTCTTGGCTTGAGCAGCCATCGCATCCAGAAATTCCGGAATATCGGTCTGGAACATTGGAATGGAGGATTCTGGCCAGACAATCAGGTCACGGCCCCATTCAGCACGGGTCAGGTTGGCGTAAATTTCTAAGGTCTTGATCTGGTATTCAGTCAACCATTTCAGGTCTTGGGGAATATTGCCCTGAATTAAAGACACACTCAGGGGCTTGGCGGCTTTGGGTTGAACGAACTGAATCAATCCAGCACCCCATGCACCTAAAACTAGAACTGCGGAAGGCACCGCCCAAAACCAGCGACGATTTAAGATCTCCACCAGGGCACAGGCCAGTACAATCACCACGAAAGAAACTGCATACACACCAAACAGTGGTGCATAACCATCTAATAGACGTTCAGTAAAGGCATAACCAGCGAATAACCACGGGAAACCGGTGAATACCCAGGTCTTGGCCCACTCAAACAACACCCATAGGGGTGCAAATGTAAGCGGTGTCTCGGGGAAAAAGCGACGATACAGCCAGGTTTGAAAGGCTGTAAACAAGCCCATTGCCGCCGCCATAAAGGCAATCATCAACACGCTTAAAAAGGCATTGGTATCGCCATAGGTATGGATGGAGGTGTAGAGCCAGAACGCGCCGACAAACCATAAACCAAAGCCATAGGCCCAACCGAGCGCAAAGGCCTGACGGGGACTCCGCTGGCGCAATACGGCATACAGTAATGCAGGCGATAAAATTGCCAGCCACCAGAAATAGTAAGGGGCGAGCGCCAAACTAAAGATTGCACCCGAAATGAGTGCAATCAACAGTGGAAAAATAAAAGGGAGCTGTTTTTGTGGTTGAGACGAATTTAACAGCTTCTCAAAATAGGTTCTCATTGACGGACAGCTCGAATCAGATGAATAGTGCGTGCATCTGCTTCAATAATGGTAAATTGCCAATCGCCAAGTTCAATGGTTTGACCTTGTAAATCGCTCACTAAACCAATTTCTTGCAGCAGTAAACCGCCCATAGTTTCAACTTCATCGTCAGAAAAATCTGCATTTAAAATAGTGTTGAAATGTTCGATTGGTGTAAGTGCCTGCACAATCCACGTATTTGCTGTGGTCGGGTCATTGTCCGGAACGATATATAAGGCTTCTTCATCGGCAATATCATGTTCATCTTCGATTTCGCCGACAATCTCTTCAAGAATATCTTCAAGGGTGACGAGACCAGAGGTTGAGCCATATTCATCAATCACGATGGCAATATGGGTTTGCGTATTTTTCAACATACGCAGCACCTGATCCGAACGTGCACTTTCAGGTATAAATACAGGCTGGCGCATCAATGAACGAATATCAACTTTGACATTACGCTCAGTTAAAAAGGGTAACAGGTCTTTCGCTAACAGGATGCCCACCACATTATCGCTTTGATCCGCTGAGAATACCGGGAAGCGCGAATGTGCAGAGTCGATCAGTACATGCAGGATATCAAGTAATTGATCGTCTTCCTGCAAGCTGATGATCGCTGTACGCGGTGTCATGACTTCTCGAATCTTTGTTGCTGGCAGGTCAAGAACACCCTCAAGCATGGCAACAGTATCTGGCTCTAAAAAGCGACGTGAGTCTTGAACTAACTTGAGTAATTCATCGCGGGTTTCAGGTGCGGTACCTAACCATTTTCTTAAGCCACGCATACCCCACGACGGACTGGATTCCTCGACCATGATCTTTCCTAAAGACTCTCTATATCAATTAGATGATTTTCATCATACCGAAGATAAAGCGGATATGCATCAACAATACTATGTAAAAAACGTACAGTTTTCCAAAACAGGGCGGATGATTTTTATATGAACAGTTTATGCTAAAATGTGAAAATTCGAATATTTGAGTTTTATGATGTCTGAACAACCAAAACTTCCCGCTGTTCAAATCAATACGCGAGGTTTACGTTGCCCTGAACCTGTGATGATGTTGCATCAAGCCATTCGCAAAGCCAAGTCAGGTGATGTGGTTGAAGTGCTTGCCACAGACCCGTCAACCTCATGGGATATTCCAAAATTCTGTATGCATCTTGGACATGAGTTATTGCTCAAAGAAGAAAACCTGGATGAAAACAGCAATACTGAATACCGCTATCTGGTGCAGAAAGGCTAAGTTTGATTTTTGACTTTTAAATTACATGGCACATAAAAAAATCCGAGTCTAAACTCGGATTTTTTGTTTTTGAATTACATATTTGGATAGTTCGGACCACCACCGCCTTCAGGCGTTACCCACGTAATGTTCTGTGATGGGTCTTTAATATCACAGGTCTTACAGTGAACACAGTTGGCAGCATTGATCTGGAAGCGTTTAGAACCGTCATCATTTTCCATGATTTCGTAAACACCCGCAGGGCAGTAGCGTTGCGCTGGCTCATCCCATTTTGGTAGGTTAACGTTCACTGGAATTGAAGGATCAGTCAATTTCAAATGAGCTGGCTGATTTTCTTCATGTACCGTATTGGATACGAAAACTGAAGATAAACGGTCAAAGGTGAGCTTGCCATCCGGTTTTGGATAGTTTGGCTTAAATGTTGATGCATCTACCGTTTTCAGTGCAGCAAAGTCTTGTTTAAGATCATGCAAGGTGAACGGTACTTTAAGGATGTTTTGATCGATAAAGTTAAATGCACCACCAATCCACTGACCAAACTTGTGCATGGCAGGACCAAAGTTGCGTGAGTTATATAACTCTTCTTTTAACCAAGAATTGTTATATTTATCGGTATAAGAGGTGAGCTCTTTGTCGAAATGATCATCGCCTTCAAGCACACGTGCAATCGCCAGATCGCCACCTTTGGCAACACCCGCAGCAATTGCTTCGAATACTGCTTCACCACACAACATACCTGACTTCATTGCAGTGTGTGAGCCTTTGATTTTTGAGAAGTTCAAGAAACCGGCATCATCACCAATCAAGCAACCGCCTGGGAAAGTGAGTTTAGGTAATGCATTAAAGCCACCTTTTACAACAGCACGTGCGCCGTAAGAAATACGTTTGCCACCTTCAAGGAATTGCTTGATGGTTGGGTGGGTTTTCCAGCGTTGCATTTCCATGAATGGATACATGTGCGGATTTTCATAGGATAAATCCACGATCATGCCCAGAGTGACCTGGTTGTTTTCAGCGTGGTATAACCACCAGCCACCCGATGAACCGGTTTCAGACAATGGCCAGCCCGCACCATGCATGACCAAGCCTGGCTTATGTTTAGCCGGATCGATTTCCCAAAGTTCTTTAATCCCGATACCGTAGTGTTGCGGATCAGCATCTTTATCAAGGTTATATTTTGCAATCAGGCGTTTACCGAGGTGACCACGGCAGCCTTCAGCGAATAAGGTGTATTTGGCATGAAGTTCATAACCAGGTGTGAAATTATGTGTTGGCTCACCATTTTTGCCAATGCCCATATCACCTGTTTGAATGCCTTTTACGGTACCGTCTTCATGGTACAGAATCTCGGATGCAGCAAAGCCCGGAAAAATTGAAACTTCCAGCTCTTCTGCTTTCTGGCCTAACCAGCGCACGACGTTACCGAGGGAAATCACATAGTTTCCTTCGTTGTGCATTGATTTTGGAACCATCCAATACGGCATTTTTTGTGCTTTGGTATCAGACAATAAGAAGTAGGTTTCATCACCTGTTACAGGAACATTGAGTGGCGCACCTTCTTCTTTCCAGTTTGGAAATAATTCATTGATGGCACGTGGTTCAAGTACAGCACCTGAAAGGATATGCGCACCTACTTCGGAGCCTTTTTCAACAACACATACAGAAAGGTCAGGTAGGTTGTTTTCAATCGCTAATTGACGAATTTTAATCGCAGCAGATAAACCAGCAGGTCCTGCGCCTACGATCACTACGTCAAACTCCATCGCTTCACGTTCGATGTGTTCCATGTAGGACTCCTCATATTTTTAAGGGTGGCAACCGTAATATTGCGATTCGGCGCTGCCATGAGTGTTCTTAATTGCCAAACACAAATGATACTATTGTGCTTGCAAACGTTTGGGATAGTATAGTTTTAAACCTTGATCTCGCCAATTGGCTGAGCGGTCATATTTTCTCGTCAGCAAGGCATAAACTATGATAAATGAAAATGATTCTCCACAAAACTCTTTAGAAAATCAGGGAAAAGTCATGTTTTCTGATGATAAAAACTTAATGAACATTGCACAATACTTAAATGATGTACAGCAAAGTCACAAAAGGTCAATACCGCCTTTAGAGCAGTGGCATCCAAAGCATTGTGGCAAAATGGATTTACGCATAAAAGCCAATGGCGAATGGTGGCACGAAGGTCAATTGATCAAACGTCAGGCTCTGCTGGATCTGTTCAGTAGGGTATTGTGGAAAGAAGACGGCAAATTCTACCTCAAAACCCCGGTGGAACAGATTGAAATCGAAGTTGAAGACGAACCATTGTTGATCAATCAGGTGGATCAGGTCGAAATTGAAGGCAAGACCTACCTGCAATTGATAACACCTAATCAGGACGTGGTGATCGTGGATGAGCAGCATCCGATTTTTATGCGTGAATATGCAGGGGAGTTACGGCCGTATGTGCACGTCCGTTTTGGCATGAATGCCTTGATCCAGCGGCAGAGTTTTTATCATCTCGTCAACTATGGGACTTTGTCTGAAAATGCACAGGGCGAAACGGTTTTGACGCTAAAAAGTGGTGATTTGGTCTTGCATTTGAGCACCTGAGGTTTAAGCTTAAACGAGTAAATAAACCAGTGTCCATGTGCAATATGACAGCCGTTCAATCCATGCCTCTTTTACTTGATCCCATGCCACATGCATCTGCTGATGCGCCGATCGGGGTATTTGATTCGGGGATTGGCGGATTATCGGTTGCACAGGAGATTGCTCGACACTTACCCAATGAACGCATTCTTTACTATGCCGATACGGCGCATGTGCCCTATGGCGCACGTTCAGATCAGGAAATCCGTCAACTGACGGCTCAGGCAATCGAATGGCTCTACCGTCAGGGCTGTAAAATTGCCGTGGTGGCATGCAATACTGCTTCTGCTTTTAGCCTGGATTATTTACGTGAACACTATGGAGAGCGCTTTCCGATCGTGGGACTGGTGCCTGCATTAAAACCTGCCGTGATCCAAACCCAATCCAAGGTTGTGGCTGTGCTGGCGACACCTGCCACCTTTCGTGGACAGTTAATTAAAGATGTGATGGCAAACTTTGCCCAGCCTGCGGGCGTCAAAGTGTTGACCGTGACTAGTCTGGAACTGGTGCCATTTGTTGAAGCCGGACAGCAGATGAGTCCAGCTTGTCTCGACGTATTACAACAGGTTTTGCAACCTGTAGTGGAACAGGGGGCTGACTTTCTGGTCTTGGGCTGTACCCATTATCCTTTCCTGAAAGATGCGATTCGTCAGGTTTTTGCTGAAAAATTAAAATTAATTGATTCTGGACAAGCAGTTGCGCGGCAAACTGCCTATCTTTTAATTAAAAATGGGTTATTATGTGACAAATTGCGTCATAACATTACCCGTATTCAATGTTATGTCAGTGGTAACAATGCGCGAGAACTAGAACCTGTTCTTCAGCACCTTATACCAGAACAATTAACATGGAAGATTCAAAATCTGGCCGAGATTGAGATAGGAAATCACTAAATCGAGCCATATTGATATATTTATTGGGGTTAGTTGTTAATAAAAATCAAGATAGATACTTGATATTATTGATCAATGAATTGGGGCCTGGCCTATGCAAGATACTCGTTATCAAGTCTTTATTTCTACCTCTGGCAATGAAATGCAGCCAGAGCGAGCGGTTCTGGCACAAACATTAGTTGGAATGGGATTCCTGTCATGGGGGCTGGAACAGCGCACCCCGCTCAGTACCTCGATTGCCCGTCGGCAAATTGACGATTGTGATTATGTGGTGATTTTGCTGGGGAGCCAATATGGCGAGCAATCGGTTTCAGGTGTGGGCTATATGCATCTGGAATATATTTATGCCATGACCAAACAAAAGCCTGTGATTGTATTTATGCATGAAGACCCCGAGTCGCGTGATGTTAAATTGCATGATCACAAGCCAGAACTGAAAGAAAAATTCAAAGAATTTAGAAAACAGCTCCAACACGAAGTGGATCAGGTGTTTTGTTATCGTACTTTAAGAGATCTGGAGCTGGCGGTACGTTCCAGTATGCCGCAGATGCTCGAGCGTTACCCGGTGGTGGGTTGGGTACGTCCACAAAACACACAGGTACTGCGTGATGAAATTGACGCATTACGTGCCAAGGTGAAACAGCTGGAAACTGAACTGGGTAATCGTGAAGCGGACCCGCTGACCAATGTCCCTAAAGTTTCCATGCATGAACTCTATTCATTTGAATATCGTATGCATGCCTATCAGGACGGTAACTTCAAGGAAGTCAAACCTCATCGCAAAATGACCTGGGCGCAATTGCTGAATGTGCTCGGCTCAGCCTTTGTAATTCCGACTCCTGAAGAATATTTTTCCAAGCGCATCAATGAATACCTGAATGAGACAGGCCTGGACGACGCACGTCAGGAAATGCCAAGGGCGCATGCCGTATCTCGTGCCCAGGTCAATATTCGTGCCTTGCATGAAATCAAATTACAAATGCGTCAAAACGAATGGATTATGCCAACCGGGCGAGATGATCGACAGCGCATGTTGTGGCAGCTCACTGCAAAAGGACAAAAACTACTGGAAAGTAATATGCTGGATAGCAATCGGGTTTTCCAATTTAAAACCATGCACTAATCCAATTTATAAAACGTGACTAAAACTGCTAAAGTAATTGTATGAACTCAATAAAAAGCGGATGCGGTCTATGTTAGCGACACAAAAACCAAAAGTGACTGTGATTCTGGCCAATTTAGGCACGCCCGATGCAGCCACTGTGCCAGCAGTACGACGTTTTCTGAAACAGTTTTTATCTGATAGCCGTGTGATTGAGATCCCCAAATTATTATGGTGGATCATTCTGCACCTCTTTGTTTTGACCTTCCGTCCAAAACGTGTGGCTGAAGCTTATGCTTCGGTCTGGTCCAATGATTCACCCATGCGTGAAATTGTATTGGAACAAACTCTGCTGGTTAAACAGCGCCTGCAAGAAGAAAATCACCAGTTTGATCTGACGGTTGTGCCAGCCATGACCTATGGCCAGCCGAGTATTCATGATGTGCTGGCGCAACTGGCAAAGGACCCACAAGAACATGTGATTTTATTGCCGTTGTTCCCGCAATATTCAGCGACTTCGACAGCACCACTCTATGATGCCTTTGCTAGATGGATTCCACAGCAACGTCATTTACCTGGCCTGACCATGATCAAGGATTATTATCAACATCCTTTATTTATTCAGGCACTGGCAGATAGTGTGCTGCACTATCAGGGACAGCATGGCAAAGCTGAAAAACTGTTGATGTCCTTTCACGGGATTCCCCAACCGTATGCCGATAAAGGTGATCCCTATGCTGACCGCTGCCGAATCACAGCACGTCTGGT
Source organism: Acinetobacter sp. WC-323 (assembly GCF_000314615.1). Taxonomy (NCBI): domain Bacteria; kingdom Pseudomonadati; phylum Pseudomonadota; class Gammaproteobacteria; order Moraxellales; family Moraxellaceae; genus Acinetobacter; species Acinetobacter sp. WC-323. Next base: position 100,702 of record NZ_AMZS01000058.1, on the reverse strand, counting down.
GGCAGAAGCGTTACATCTGAAAGAGGATGAATGGGCGATCAGCTTCCAGTCACGTTTCGGCAAGCAGGAATGGGTCAAGCCTTATACCGATCAACTGTTACAACAATGGGGTGAGCAAAAAGTCCAATCGGTACAGGTGATTAGTCCAGCCTTTTCAGCAGATTGTCTGGAAACCTTAGAAGAACTGGCCATGCAGAACAAGGAAATTTTCCAGCATGCGGGTGGTGGCGACTATGCCTATATTCCAGCCTTGAATGCGGATCAGGCCCATATAGATTTGCTTGCCGGTCTGGTTCAGGCTAATCTTGACGCACTTACCCATACCTTAGCCCATCGTTAAATCGACGCTTTATTTCGCCAGAGGTTGCTATGCTCCAAGTCAAAATTGTCCCCGTTACTGCATTTGCCCAAAACTGCTCAATCTTGTGGGACAGTGAAAGTAAAGAAGCGATTTTGATTGATGCGGGCGGTGATGCTGCGCTACTGAAAAAAGAAGTGGAAGCTTTGGGGCTAAAAGTAAAAGCTTTGTGGTTAACGCATGGCCATCTTGATCATGCCGGTGCAGTTGGCGAACTGGCTGAAACATGGCAGATTCCGGTGATTGGCCCGCATAAGGAAGACCAGTTCTGGCTGGACATGATTCAGGAAGTCTCAGCGCGTTATGGCTTTCCAATTCCACAGCCGGTCAAGGTGGATCAATGGTTGGAAGGCGGTGAAGTCTTAAAGCTGGGTGAAGATGAGTTCGAGGTGCGTTTTGCCCCAGGCCATACCCCAGGTCATGTGATGTTCTACAACGCCAAACATGGCTTATTGTGGACAGGTGACGTACTGTTCAAAGGCTCGATTGGTCGGACCGATTTTCCAAAAGGCAATCACCAGCAGTTGCTGGATTCGATTCAGCGCGAATGCTTTAGCTTGCCGGATGAGACCCAGTTTATTTCAGGTCATGGCCCCATCAGTACCATTGGTTATGAAAAGCAATTTAATCCTTTTGTGGCCAGTAAAGCAGGCTAATCGGATGTTTTCGCTGGTGTATACGAGGGCTTGTACACCAGCTTTTATACTGGGTGTCATCATGACTGCCCCTTTGAGGTGGGTATAAATAGAATGTTCATTACTGAAATTTAGTTAAAACTCACAATTATCGAACAATATCTTGGGCTGGGTAGGTCTACAAAGCGATTATTTTTATTTAGAATCAAATGTGAAACGCTTTATTGATGTTGAATTAATTACTTAATTTCATCTGATGAAAACCAATTGGAGACGATTTCATGCAATGGACTAAACCTGCTTTTACCGATGTACGTATTGGTTTTGAAGTGACCATGTACTTTGAAGTACGTTAATCCTTCCGATTCAAATTCAAGATAAGCCCTAGTTATGTCTAGGGCTTATCTTTTTCTAACAAGAAATTAACTTATGTATATTCATGTTCTAGGTTCGGCTGCGGGTGGGGGATTCCCGCAGTGGAATTGTAATTGTCCAAACTGTCATGGCGTGCGTAGCGGTACCATTCAGGCCAAGGCGCGGACCCAATCCTCAATCGCGGTTTCCGAGAATGGCATTGATTGGGTGCTGCTGAATGCCTCGCCCGATATCCGTCAGCAATTATTTGATTTCAAGGCGGCTCAGCCTGCGCGCAAGTTGCGTGATACTGGCATTCGTGATGTGATCCTGATGGACAGTCAACTGGATCACACCACCGGACTGCTGACTCTACGTGAAGGCTGTCCAATCAAGGTCTGGTGTACCGAGATGGTCTATCAGGACCTGACCACAGGTTTCCCGGTATTTAATATGTTGAAGCACTGGAACGGCGGTCTGCAATATCAGCAAATCAATCCGAAACAGGCCTTTAAGATTTCGGGTTTCCAACATCTGGAATTTATGCCTCTGATTATTCAGAGTGCGGCACCACCGTATTCTCCGCATCGTCACGATCCACATGAGGGTGACAATATTGCGCTGATCATTCGCGACCATCAAACGCAAAAACAGTTGTTCTATGCACCGGGTCTTGGAAAGATTGATGAGCAGGTCATGCAGATCATGCGCGATTCAGATTGTGTCATGATTGATGGTACGCTGTGGACAGATGATGAAATGCAGCAGACGGGTGTTGGCAGCAAAACCGGACGTGAGATGGGACATTTATATATTAGTGGCGAGGGTGGTTCATTGTCTTATCTGAATCAGCTCAGCCGTCCTAAAAAAGTGCTGATTCATATCAACAATACCAACCCGATTTTAGATGAAAACTCGGCTCAATGTGCTGAACTCAAGGCCCACGGTGTGGAAGTGGCTTTTGATGGCATGCAGATTGAACTTTGAGGTGAATGATGATGCCCACTGATGTATTAAGTGTTGAACAGTTTAAGCAGGCCATTCTGGATAAAGGCCAGTACTATCATATTTATCATCCTTTTCATGTGATGATGTATGAAGGCAAAGCCACCCAGCAGCAAATTCAGGCCTGGGTGGCCAACCGTTATTATTACCAAATCAATATTCCACTGAAAGATGCCGCGATCATGGCCAATTGTCCAGACCAGCGTGTGCGTCAGGAATGGATTCAGCGGCTGCTGGATCAGGATGGCGAATATCCTGACGGGGGAGGCCGTGAAGCATGGTTGCGTCTGGCTGAAGCGGTGGGCCTGACCCGTGAACAGGTCATTTCAGAAGAGCTGGTACTGCCGGGTGTACGTTTCGCCGTGGACGCCTATGTCAATTTTGCCCGCCGTGCTACATGGCGTGAAGCTGCCAGCAGTTCCTTGACGGAATTGTTTGCACCACAGATTCACCAGTCACGCCTTGATTCATGGCCACAGCATTATCCGTGGATCGATGATCAGGGCTATGATTATTTCCGTTCGCGTTTAAGTCAGGCACGTCGTGATGTCGAGCATGGCCTGAGTATTACCCTAGACTCGTTTACCACCTATGAACAGCAGCAGCGCATGCTGGAAATCTTGCAGTTCAAGCTGGATATCCTGTGGAGTATTCTGGATGCACTGACGCTGGCCTATGTGCATCAGCAGGCACCGTATCATACCGTGACCACCCAACCGGTCTGGCATAAGGGGTTATTCCGTGAGTAATGCAGCATTTGATTTAAATCTGGTTCCCATCTGGCGACAGGGCTACCGCTTTCAGTTTGAGCCGGCACAAAATGCCTTTGTCATTTTATATCCGGAAGGCATGATCAAGCTGAATGACAGTGCAGGGGCCATCGGACAGCATATTGATGGACAACGCACGGTTGCTGCCATTGTGGCACTGCTGAAACAGCAGTTTGGCGATATTGCCGAAATCGAGCAGGATGTGGTCGATTATATGCGGGTTGCCCAGCAACAATTCTGGATTGAATTGCAATGACTGAAGGTGTCGGTTTACCGCTCTGGCTTCTGGCCGAGCTGACCTATCGTTGTCCCTTGCAATGTCCATACTGTTCTAATCCGCTAGATTATGCGCAACATAAAAATGAACTGAGCACGCAAGAGTGGTGTGATGTATTTGATCAGGCGCGGCAGATGGGGGCGGTGCAACTGGGCTTTTCCGGTGGTGAACCGCTGGTTCGGCAAGATCTGGAACAACTGGTTGCACATGCGCACCGGCAAGGGTTTTATACCAATTTAATCACCTCGGGCATGGGCCTGAACGAGCAGCGTATTGCCCAGCTCAAACAGGCGGGACTGGATCACATCCAGATCAGTTTTCAGGCCAGCGATGCTGTGGTGAATGATGCTCTGGCAGGTTCAAGGCATGCCTTTGAACAGAAATATGAAATGTGCCGTCTGGTCAAGCAATATGACTATCCGATGGTGCTGAACTTTGTGATTCACCGGCATAATATTGACCAGATTGAACAGATTATTGAGCTATGTCTGGAACTGAATGCCGATACGGTTGAACTGGCGATCTGCCAGTTTTATGGCTGGGCCTTTTTAAACCGTCAGGGCTTATTGCCCACGCAGGAACAGTTGATCCGTGCCGAACAGGTGACCAATGCCTATCGAGAAAAGCTGCGCCAGCAGAACCATCCCTGTAAGTTGATCTTTGTAGCGCCTGATTATTATGAGGAGCGACCAAAAGCCTGCATGAATGGCTGGGGCAGAATTTTCTTTACCGTAACCCCTGATGGCACCGCATTGCCATGTCATGCAGCACGTCAGCTACCGATTGCGTTTCCGAATGTTCGTGACCAGTCTTTATCGGAGATTTGGTACACATCCGCGGGTTTTAACCATTTTCGTGGCGATGCATGGATGCCGGAAAGTTGCCGTAGTTGCCCAGACAAACAGCGGGACTTTGGCGGCTGCCGTTGTCAGGCCTATATGCTCACAGGTGATGCGGCTAATGCCGATCCGGTGTGTGGTAAATCTGAGTATCATCATCTGATTGAACAGGCGCGTAGCGAGAGTGAACAGGCTGCATCTCTTGAACAACTGGTATTTCGCAATAGCAAAAATTCAAAACGATTGGCGCTTCAGCAAAAAATTCCTGTGCAAAGCATTACGGGGGAATCCTCCTCATGAAGCGTGGTCTGAATCATCACAACGTTGCAGTTTTCGATGGTCATAATGATCTGCTGACACGCTTATGGCTCAGCGATCAGACAGACCCCGTGCAGGCTTTTATCCATGAACAGTTGTCTGGACAACTGGATTTAAAACGCTGTCAGCAAGCTGGCTTTGCAGGTGGCATGTTTGCGATTTTTCTTCCGCCATTTGCCTATGTAAAACAGCATCATCCCGCTAAATTATTTGGTCACCATGCGGATGATTTTACCCAACCGCAAATTGAGCAGATTTGTCTGGCGCAACTCGAGCTGGCACAGCAGATGGTGCAAGCTTCTGAGCAGATTCGACTATGTAGCTCGGTGCAACAGATACAAGATTGTCGGGCTCAAGGTCAGCTGGCGGTGGTGCTGCATATGGAAGGGGCAGAAGCCCTACAGGATAATCCAGACTTGCTCGATATTTTTTATCAGGCTGGCCTACGGAGTGTGGGTCCTCTCTGGAACAGGGTCAGTCGATTTGGCCATGGCTTAAATGCGCGTTTCCCGCATTCGCCTGACACAGGTGCAGGCCTGACTCCTCAAGGCAAAGCATTGGTTAAACGCTGTGCTGACAAAAAAATGCTGGTGGATGTATCGCATATGAACGAACGGGCATTTTGGGACACGGCAGAAATTTTGCAGCAACCGATTGTCGCCACCCATTCCAATGCACACGCTTTATGCCCCCAAGCGCGTAATCTGACTGATTCGCAACTTCAGGCAATTGCTGAGAGTGGGGGCATGGTCGGGGTCAATTTTGATGTGGCCTTTTTACGCGCTGACGGACAGCGCAATGCCGACACACCACTTACACTCATTCTCGATCATCTGGAATATATGATGGATCGTCTTGGGGAAGACCATATCGGTCTGGGTTCAGATTTTGATGGCGCGCTGATCAGTACCGAACTGCAGGATGTGACGGGTTTGCCCCAGCTCATTGCCGCCATGCAACAGCGTCATTATTCTGCTGAACTGATTGAGAAAATTTGCTGGAACAACTGGCTCAAGGTCATGCACCGAATCTGGGCTTAGCGGCAAAGTAGAAGATGATTAATCTTCATAATCATCTTCATGGCGTTTGAGATCTGCTTGCGGTGCATCTTGCGTCGGTAATTTATATTCATCACTGGCCCAGGCACCGAGATCAATCATCTTGCAACGTTCTGAGCAGAATGGACGAAATGCATTACCTTCCCAAGTGCTGGTTTCTCCACAACGCGGGCAGGGGAATGTACGTGGCATAGAAAATTCCTAAAACAAAGAGAGTTTGTTGACATTTCAACCATGCATTGCGTTATTAGCTAAAACGACATAAACAAGGCATGAAACGTAGACAATGGCGATTCTCTTGTCAAGTTTCATAACGAAGTTTAGGGAGGTTTTAGCCATAACCCTATGGGACAGGAGCATTTTTTGCTGCTACTGTGTTATGCCTTATTCATTTAGAATAGCTAAACTTCATAAGTCATGCCTTGTATCAGCTAAAAAATGCTCTCTGTCGCAATGAGAGCTTTAGCTCGCAAGGTGAAATGTTAACAAACCCTAAATAGATTAGGCAAAAGTAAGGTGACTTGTTAGACTTATGCCGATTTCTAGATAGTTTGATGAGATTATGTCGATTCGTCAATTTCAAGCACAACGTATGCAAGCCCCTCGTGATTTTAAGGCCATTCCTCACACCCCGATTTGTGTAGAAATCGGCGCAGGCAAAGGTAAACATGCCTTGTTATTTACGGGACAAAACCCGCAGACCACGTTGTATGCAATTGAGCGAACCAAAGAAAAATTTTTGGCGATGCAAAAGCAGCATCAACTGGAACCGCGGGATTATTTAAACCCGGTTCATGCCGATGCTTTACCTTGGGTGGTGCACGCCTTGTTTCCAGCCCAGGTACAACAATTTTTTATTCTCTATCCGAATCCAGAACCGCATAACCCGGCGCAGCGCTGGCTCAATATGCCATTTTTCGAATTCCTGCTTTCACGCCTGCAACCGAATGGAACCATTACCTTAGCCAGTAATATTCCCGAATATATTGATGAAGCAGAGCAACAGCTGCTTGAGGTATGGAAATTACCTTATGAAAAACAAAAAATTGCAGCGGACTCGGCCCGTACCCATTTTGAAATTAAATATCTGGAACGTGGCGAACTTTGCCAGCAATTGATCATTGGCAAGCCAGAAGGTTACGCAACCCGTTTTGATGATTTTGCACCGTTGCAAGGTCAAAATGCCCAAGAGAACCGCGATGCCTAAGCGGGTTGCCATTATTGGTGCAGGCCCAGCAGGTTTGATGGCTGCCGAGGTGCTGAGTCAGTATGATTATGAAATTGACGTGTTTGAGCAGAAACCTTCGGCAGCACGCAAGTTCCTAATGGCAGGTAAAACCGGATTAAATATCTCTCATGCTGAGCCAGTCGAGCAGTTTATCCAGCGTTATGATCAACCTGAATGGTTAGGCCCATGGGTCAGGCAATGGGATGTTCAATGGATTCAGAGCTGGATGCAAGGTCTGGGCATTGAGTCCTATGTGGGCAGCTCAGGACGTGTCTTTCCCGTAGAAATGAAAGCAGCGCCGTTACTCCGTGCATGGTTAAAGCGATTGATGAGTGCTGGCGTGAAGTTTCACTATCGCCATCGTTGTGTGGATTTATCCAGTAATCAACTCACTTTGGAAAACCAGACGCAACGTTTTCATGCCACTTATGATGCGATTATATTGGCCTGTGGTGCGGTGTCATGGTCGCAATTGGGCAGTGATGGGGCCTGGCAACAATGGCTCGCAAAAAATGAGATCGAGCCTTTTCAGGCCAGTAATGCCGGGGTTTTGAAAACATGGTCGCCGTTTATGCAGGATTGCTTTGGTCAGCCATTAAAACGCGTCAATGCCTGGGTAAGCCCTGAACAGCAAACCCATGGCGATATCATCATTACCCACTATGGTTTTGAGAGTGGTGTGATTTATAAACTGGGACGTGATCTCAGAGCACAGCTTGCTCAACAGCAGCATTTACAATTGTATCTGGACTTATTGCCCGATGTCAGTATTGATCAATTAGAAAAGAAGCTACAGGGTAATAAAAAGCAGTCCTTGACCAATCTTTGGCGTAAAGCCGGGTTAGACCATGTCAAAATTAATCTACTGCGGGAAATCGTTGAAAAAAGCTTGTGGTCAGATGCCAAGCAAATGGCACAGCAGATCAAACAGCTCAGTATTCCTTTGGCAGGCTTTCGCCCGATTGAAGAGGCGATTAGCTGTGCAGGGGGGGTGAAGCAAGAGGTGTTATCTCCACAGCTACAATTGCAATCTAACCCTTATGTATTTTGCTGTGGCGAAATGCTGGATTGGGATGCACCAACGGGGGGCTATTTGCTAACGGCCTGTTTTGCGACAGGAAGAGCAGCAGCAGCAGGAGTCAATGCATTGATCCGCGAGTAAAATAAGCGATATGACTTAAATAAAAACAAACTCAATCAAATTGTTAAGAGAGTATATGAATATTCAACCAACAGTGGAAACACAAAGCCACGAGATCATCAAACCATTTCAGCCCAAGCAGATATTCAGCTTGTTTTTTCAACCGAAAAGGTTTTTTTCTCAGTCTAAAAGCTATCATCATCAAAGCATTATCGTGATTGCCTATCTGATTGGTATGGTCAGTGTGATGGATCGAATCGATCAGCATCTTTTACGGGCCGAGACCTCCAATAGAACGGGTTTTTTGAGTTCAGCTGCCGACACTTGGTCAGGTTACTGGTTATGGGTATTAGGCATGGGGATTATTTCTGCTGCATTTGCATGGCTGATTCAAGGCTGGTGGTATAAGAAAAGACTGCAGTTTTCAGGCGCCAAGGAGGCGGATCCACAACTTGCCCGACATGTGTTTGTATTACAATCTTTAGTCTTTGTACTGCCGATTGTACTTACCACTGTAATTCAAACGTTTTTATATCCAAATTATTTAGAGGCCTACCATTACTCTACCGTGTTAGGTCTTATTCCGGTGCCATTTTTATTCTGGTCTTGTTGGGTCAGTTATCGCGGGGCAACTGAGGTATTTAAAACTAATGGCTGGGCAAAACTGTGGTTCTTAGGCCTGCCGATTCTGTTCTATATTTTAATCATTGGTGCATTTACGGCCCTCATCAGTTGATTTTAAAAGGGTTGTCTGATTTCCACTAAAATCCCATCATATTTCCTGAGCAGATTTGCCTTGTGATCCGGCATTTAAAAATGCTAGTTTTGAGTAAAAGTTCATCAGGAATAGGGAAATGTCTCAAGCTTCACCGGTGTATCGCGGCAGTTGTTTATGTGATGGAATTCATTATGAGATTCATGGTGAAATCGGCGAGATCATACAGTGCCACTGCCAGCGTTGCCGTAAGGCCAATGGTACGGCCTATGCCACCAATGCGCCAATTAGCAGTGCAGCGTTTAAAATTGTGCAAGGTGAAGCGCTGGTTAAAAAGTTTGCTGCCTCTGGCGTGTACCGCTGGTTCTGTGGCGAATGTGGCTCTCCACTGATCAGTTCACGGGATGCACAGCCTGAGCTGTATCGCTTAAGAATCGGGACGCTGGATACGCCATTACAGCAAAAACCAAGCATGCATATTTTTGCTGCATCGAAAGCAGAGTGGGACTGTATCGCGGATGATTTACCGCAATATGCTGAACGTCCTTAAACAGGATGTAATGTTGCGATGATTTTTGAAACCTCAGATTTAGAGCCCAATGATATCTACCGACTCTTGGTCGGTGGAATTTCACCTCGGCCGATCGCCTGGATTAGCACCGTCTCTGCGGATGGCGTAGCCAATATTGCACCTTATTCATTTTTTAACGTTGCCAGCTGTAATCCTCCTATTTTATGGTATTCACAGGTCAACCCCAGAAATGGGCAAGATAAAGATACCATTCGCAATCTGATGGATACACGAGAGTGCGTGGTGCATATCGTGAATTCACAATTGCTAGAAAAGATGAATTTATCTTGTGCGTTATTGCCTTCAGCGCAAAGCGAATTTGAGTTTGCCGAGATTGAGTCCGAACCAAGCCATTCAGTTGCCGCTTTATCTGTCAAACATGCACCGATTCGTTATGAATGTCAGTTAAGAGAGGTTCTGCAACTGAGTACGCTTCCATCGGGCGGTACTGTGGCTTTGCTGGATGTGAAATCAATCTATGTCGATGATCGACTTTGGGATGGACAGATGATCGACCAGCAACAACTGGATAGTGTTGGCAAAATGGGTGGCGATTTTTATAGTTTAACCACCGATCTGCGAAAACTTGCCCGACCGGTCGTGTCATCCACTGGTGAGCATAAAAAAGGAGGTTAAATACCTCCTTTTTCTATTATTTGGCAGTTAAAGCTTCACCTTCGAACTTAACTCCATCCCAGCCATTTTGCATAAACTGACGGATATTTTGATGGTCTGTTGCTTCAGGCGTTGCCAACACAGAGGCATAATGTTCTGCAAATAAACTGAGTGTGTCCGCTTGATTTAAGCCTTCAATTTTAGCAAAGCTGAGTACTTTGGCACTGCCTTGGTTTTCAGTCGCAGCATTTGATTGCGCGCCGTTTTGAAATGCAGTTGGGGTATGTTGATAACGCGCTTCGATAAAGGCCAATACATCTGCAAACTTTGCCGAGCCATCTTTAAGTTGTGCCAATAAGCTTTGAGTCATGTCTAAAATTCCATGTTGATTGAATCAATAGCAGCATCATAACATTGAAAATGCAGAAGAGAAGTCGTTGGTGTATTCGCCGTTTATGCTCAAAGTCGTCATTTATGTATTGACGAATCATGTATAGATCCCCGCTTTTGCTTTTGTCGCATCTGCCTGAAATTTTGATGGGGCTGGGGAAAAGTTTTCGCAACAGCTGGCTGAATTGTGGATAACTTCATGTTTATACACAGTGCGATTCTGCTTAAAAAGAGCGATTGAGTTGCCTAAAAAATATGTTATTTTAGAGCAAAGGAGATGGCATTCCTCCTATTACAAACCGCCAGAATGGCTAATGATGCCTACGTTACCCTGAACAGGGGACGTAGGTTCGTGCGTGCTCTGTTCCCATTTTTGGAGTTCGCCCATGAAAAATCTTCAGAATAATTGCTATATATCCATGTCTCATCATTCTTTCGCTCCAACTTTGCCCTTGGAGTAAATCATGTACTATCCATTACTTTCAATTGCTTTAGGTTCAGTATTAGGTGCATGGTTGCGCTGGTTTCTGGGTTTAAAACTTAATCCTATTTTCCCGAATATTCCTTTGGGTACGGTCACGGTCAACTTTGTTGGTGGCTTTATTATTGGTTTTGCCATTTCATATTTTTCTCAAAGCTCATTGAGTCCCAATTACAAGCTGTTTGTGATTACAGGTTTTTGTGGCGCGCTTACGACATTTTCGACGTTTTCTGCCGAGATCATTGCCTTATTGCAAAGTGGTAAATTGGGCTATGCCTGTGCCGCGATCATGATTCATGTACTTGGATCGCTATTGTTTACGATTTTAGGTATGAGCCTGCATCAATGGCTCAGTGCTGCATAGTTGGGGAGTTATCGTAATGAATGGATTTTTAATGAGCTTTTATACCGCGCAAAATCGTTCCTATCAGGGACAGCCGATCAGCGAGTGGTTGCTGACTGTGGCAAAACAGATGAATTTACGTGGGGCAACGGTCTTGGCGGGGCTGGAAGGTGTTGACCATCAAGGTCTATTTCATTCGGCCAGTTTCTTTGAACTGGCGGATCGACCGGTACAGATTCAATTTGCGGTTACAGAGGAGCAGGCGACCGAGTTATTGAGCTATCTCAATAGTAAAGAGATTTCACTGTTCTATGTGAAAACACCGATTGAGTTCGGGGTGGTGGGACAGCAAAAGACAGACTCCTAAAGCTGGAATCAAGACATAAAAAAAAGAAGTCTAAGTGGAGGAGAGTTAACCTTAGACTTCTAATGCTTTCAGCTTAATGGGTGAAACTTAAATTAAAATTAAGCTTTGCGGTTAAAACGTGCAAAGCGCTTATTAAAGCTTGCAACACGACCTTCATTGCTGGCCTGACGTTGCTCACCGGTATAAAAAGGATGGGATGCACTTGAAATATCAAGCGTCACGTAGGGATAAACTTTGCCTTGATATTCCTTGGTCTGTTTGGTTTGTAGGGTACTGCCAATTAAAAAGTAGGCATCTGCATTGGTATCGTGGAATAAGACTTGTTGATAAGCAGGATGGATATCTTTACGCATGTTGAATGACTCCTATTGTTAATAGAAATGTTATAACATAACAATATATGAAGTCAATTCATGTCTTTTCAAGTCAGTTGTATATAAATTGATTAAAGTAGATAGCCTTCTGACTTGTTGTGACAAGACAAGAGGGCATCAGACAGATTAACTTGGAACTAATTCTTCAAATAAATCATTGAGATTGTCATGTACTTTGAGATGAATCAGGTTCCAGTAATGTCCGGAAATGGTTCGGTTGACCATAAGCGTATCTGGTGAAGGTTTAAACACATCCCAGTATTTCAGCGATTTTTTCACCAGTAACATACCGTCATGATGTGATGAGTTTTCGGCAAAATCATAATTGGTGGTTAGTGGACGCAATAGAATTTCAATCCATTGGGTATACAGCTCGGTTGGGAACTTGTGTTTTTCGGCAATGGAATTCAGTTCTGCCAGTAAGTCTTCAACTTGGGCAATATTTTCCTGACGCGCCGCATTCACCAGCGCCTTAAAGTGCTGAACGATTTCAGGCGATAAGGTTTTGACGCTGCCGTAGTCGTAAATAATCACACTGCCATCTTCACGAAAAGCAAAATTGCCCGGATGTGGGTCGCAGTGGAAGCGTTTTAAGAAAAACATTTCCTGTCCCAAGGCACGGATCAGGCGGCGTCCAATCTGATTGCGAGTCTCGACTGACCATGTACTTGCGGTTTCGATGGATTCACCTTGTTCCAGACTCAGGGTCAGGACGCGACGAGAGGAATAGTCTTTATAAACGGCTGGAATAATCACTTGAGAATCAAGCTTTTCATGGAAGGTTTTAAAGACTTCCAGATTTTGTGCCTCGATTTCATAATTCAGTTCGGCTGAGAGACTGTCCTGAATTTCCTGAAACAGTTGATCTTGCAGCTTCTTGTCAATCTTTAAAACACCCATCAATCGTAAAGCCAGACGCACTTGTTTTAAGTCACTTTCACAGGCCTGATCGACACCCGGATACTGCACCTTGACCACAACGGCTTGGCCGTTTGGTAGTACTGCACGATGCACTTGTCCGATTGACGCGGCAGCAAAAGGTTCTGTTTCAAAAGAGCTAAAAATCTGCTTTAACGGTTTGCCGAGTTCTTTCTCAACCTGTTGCTGAATCGCGGAAAAAGGCATTGCAGGGGCCTGACGTTGCAGCTTGGCAATGGCCTTAGCGACTTCTGGTGGGAAAATATCTTTATATTGCGAGGCGATTTGTCCGACTTTCATCACCGCGCCTTTCATTTCTCCGAGGGTATCGGCAATCTGTAGGCCGATGTCCTGAAACAGCTGGCTACGCGCTGCATTTTTCTGTTCTTCATCAGCGGTAAAATTGCGGATCGAATTCGCTACGCTTTTGCTGGCAATACTTGCGGTCATACCAGCCAGTTTGAGAAAACGCTTACTGGGAGAGCTTGCATGTTTTGCCATCAGGACTTGACCTCATACGATCTAGTTTTAAAGTGATGCCTTGATCATAGGTGACAAAACTTAAATTGCCTATAACAAAATGTTAAGTGATGTAAGCATGTATAAGCGAGCTGTTATCCATACTTTACTGGGTGAAGGTGATAGGGGCTAAGCAAAGCGTTTTATCGGGTTGTCACCTGCGTATTTACTCGTCCTATGCTGCCTATGAATAAAAAAATATTTAAAATCAGGACAGGTCAAGTCAAGTTCGGGGGGCATCCATGCCCCCAAAGCATTGCTTGATTGGATGAAGACGATTCGCTAGGAAACGGGAAGGGACATCTTGGCCAAACGTTTATTATTGAGGTATAAACGGCTGATCAGTAAGACACAGGCAATGCTTAACCCGATAATCAGGCCAAGCCAGACTCCCGCCACGCCCCAAGAGGTGTAGCGGGCAAGATATAAACCAATCGGGAAGGCAATCACCCAGTACGCCATTAATGTAATCCACATTGGCGCTTGCGTGTCCTGCATGCCGCGTAGGCAACCTGCCGCGCTCACTTGCCACGCATCCATCAACTGATAAGCCATGGCAAACCAGAGCAGATACATGGCCACAGGAATCACATCCACATCCGTGGTGTAGATTGCCACGATATAAGGACGTGCCAGAGCGATCAGCGTCATAGTCAAAGCTGCAAAAATGGTGGCACTGATCAGTCCTACGGTTTGAACCTGACGCATGGCGTGCCAGTTCTGTTCGCCGTAATACATGCCGACACGAATGGTTAAGGCAATCGCCAAAGACAGCGGAATCATAAATAATTGCGAAGTGACTGAAATCGCAATCTGGTGCGCTGCAATGGCATTTTCACCCAATGGGCTGAGTACAATTGCGCCTGTACTAAAGATACTGACTTCAAAGAACACCGCCAGACCAATGGGTAAGCCCAGTTTTAAAATACGTTTGATCCAGACCGGATCAAGTTTTTCCCATTTTGTAAAAATAGGCGCCTGCTTATAGGCTTTGGCTTTGGAGACATAGATGGCCAGTGTAATAAACATCAGCCATTGCAAGATGGCTGTTGCAAAACCGCAACCTGCACTGCCGAGTGCCGGAATTGGCCCGAAGCCATACATAAAGATAAAGTTGAGTGGAATCAGGACCAGCAGGGCGATCAGGCTGATAGCAGTGACAGGGCGTGGATGGCCCAAGGCTTCAGAGTAGCTGCGTAATGCGGCATACATCATCACTGCCGGCATACCAAAGCCGATGGCATGTAAAAACAGGCTGGCTTTGGGTAATAAGCTCTCAGGTACACCAAATAACGGCAAAAATTGGGGCATGCACTGCAGGATCAACATCGCTACAATGCCCAGAATCACGGCAACCCATAACGACTGGCGGGCAATGGTCGGTATTTTCTCCGGTGTTTTTGCGCCGCGTGCTTCAGCGACCAAGGGCGTGGTTGCCAGCATGATGCCTGCAAATAACAGCATAATGGGAATCCATAGGCCAACGCCTACAGCAATCGCCGCCAGATCAGTTGCCGAAAGATGCCCGGCCATAATGGTATCAATCAAACCTAATCCTGCCTGGGCAAACTGGGTGATCAGGATTGGAAACATCAAATGAAATAGCTGTTTGAGTTCAAACCGCTTGGTTGTGACATGGGACACAAAAAATACTCTTATTAAAATGAGGAAGAATCAGCGTTGCAGGGTCAATAACACCCCAATAAAAATCACAATACTGCCGAGCAGGCGTTGCCAGTTAATCGGTGTTTTTTCTGTACCTAACCAGCCAAAGTGATCAATAAACATTGAGATCACCAGTTGCCCGAAAATCACTAAACCTGAAAACGTTAATAATCCGAGTTTGGGAGCAGTATAAATGCTCAAACTAATCGCATAAACCCCAAGAAAGCCGCCGAGCCATAGAAACCAGGGAATTTGTGAAATTTCACTTATACTGGGTTTACTGGCACTTTGAAAACAGACCAGTAGCGCCAGCACAATGGTGCCAATGAAAAAAGACAATAGCGCCGCTTGCAGGGGAGAATTCAGATACTCTCGAAGTTGTGTATTGATTGCGGTTTGAAAGGCCATGGCAATACCAATGCCTAGAGTCAGGGGAAGAATAAACAGTAACTGGCTAGAAATTTTCATCATATTATCGGTCTAATTGTTGTTGGTTGTCCCCAGTCTAACTGAATACGTAGATGATGATAAGCCGAACGGGCGAGTCATGTTAAAATGGCGGGGTTCTGTCATTGAGCTGCGATTTTGAGTCATTTAAACCCTGCAAATATTCCACTTTCCCTGTATATCCATATGCCGTGGTGTGTACGTAAATGTCCTTATTGTGACTTTAACTCCCATGCGGTGCCTGATGGTCAGTTGTCCTTGGAACTGGAACAGCAATATCTGGCTGCCTTGGTGGCAGATTTTGAAACTCAGATTGAAATGGCGCAAGGCAGATCGATTCACAGTGTCTTTATTGGTGGTGGAACACCTTCACTGATTTCTGCACAAGGTTATCAATGGTTATTTGAACAACTGAAAGCACGTTTAGTGTTTGAGCCAGATTGTGAAATTACCTTGGAAGCCAATCCGGGAACCGTTGAACATGATCCATTTGCGGATTATCTGGCGGTAGGGATTAACCGCTTATCCTTAGGCGTACAAAGTTTTGATCCCGAGCATTTACAGCGTTTAGGACGGATTCATACCGCCAATAATGCACTGGATGCGATTCAGCAGGCACGCCAGGCCGGCTTTGAGCGTGTAAATGTGGACTTGATGCACGGTTTACCTCAGCAAACAGAACAACAGGCCTTAACCGATCTTCAATTGGCGGTAGAGCATGGTGCAACGCATATTAGCTGGTATCAGCTGACTATTGAGCCCAACACGGTGTTCTTCCGTACCCAGCCTGTATTGCCGCAAGACGAGGTGCTAGAGCAGATTCAGGAGAAAGGTGAGGCGTATTTAAAAGCCAATGGTTATGTCAATTATGAAGTTTCGGCCTGGCGTAAGGAAAAGCCATCGGCACATAATCTGAATTATTGGCAATTTGGTGATTATCTGGCGATTGGAGCCGGTGCGCATGGCAAGGTCACGTGTCCTGACGGGATTTACCGTTTCCAGAAAACCCGTTTACCTAAAGATTATTTAGCCAAAGTCCCTGCTGAACATGTGCAAATGAAACGCATTGAAGCAGATGAATTGCCTTTTGAATTTATGATGAATGCATTGCGTTTAAATGAAGGTGTGGCGACCGAGTCGTATACCCAGCGTACAGGACTTGCGTTGCAAGATTTGAATGAGACATTGCATGACTTGCGTGAGAAAAAACTTCTCATCGCTGATCAGAACAGAATTGCCTGTACCGAGCAGGGACATATCTTTTTAAATTCGGTGCTGGAAAGATTTTTATAGTTTAAAAATTATGTGTGCTTTGGGTAGAGAGGCTTAAAGCACTAGTTTTGGTTTTTGTCATCGTTTGGAAAGATATCGATGACAAAATAAAAAAGCCTCATCAAATGATGAGGCTTTTTCGAATCTGGTGGGTCGTCCGCGACTCGAACGCGGGACCAACGGATTAAAAGTCCGCTGCTCTACCAACTGAGCTAACGACCCTGAGCGAGGAGAAGTAAAACAACGTTTTACCTGAGCGCAAGAGAAAATCTATGATTTTCTGTAGCTTAACCTCTTACAGGCGTTTGTAAAATACATTTCACAAACTCTCAAAACATTAGATGGTGGGTCGTCCGCGACTCGAACGCGGGACCAACGGATTAAAAGTCCGCTGCTCTACCAACTGAGCTAACGACCCTAAGCAAGTATTTCAACTGGCTTCGCAAGAAAAACTAATCAGTTCTAAATGCGTCTTCGTTTTGATGTTGCGTATTCTAGCAAGTTATTCAGCTAACACAAGAGGAAATTTAAAAACATGTGCATGATTGTTTATAAAAAGCACGATTTCCTCTTATTTAGCTAAAAAATAAACTAGAAACGGTATTGATAGCTTTGAATATTGTCAAAGATCTCAGTATTTACATCACAATAGCTGCTTGCACCAGGCAATAACACCAGTAAACGTTCAGAGGTTTTGCTCGGATCGAACGAATCTTCTTTCAGTTTATTTTTCTGGTATTTGAATGTACCGGTGGTTTCAACCTTTTCCTGAACGCGCAAGAACACCGGAATGGCATAGGAAGGTAAACATTTTTTAAATACATTCACCATTTCGCTCAAATCTGCATCATTCAGCGCTGCACCATCCACCAAGGTAATGGCTGCCATACCAGCACGTCCGTTGGTATTTGGAATTTCTACGCCATAAACCACGGCTTCTGCGATTTTTTCATACTCACAGACCATGTTTTCAACTTCGGTGGTCGACACGTTTTCACCTTTCCAGCGGAAGGTGTCGCCGAGACGGTCCACAAACTGGGCATGACGGAAGCCGATATCACGGACCAGGTCACCGGTATTGAAGTATGAGTCGCCCTGGGTGAACACATCTTTCATGATCACAGACTTGTTCTTTTCAGGGTCGGTATAACCATCAAAAGGCGAACGGCTGGTGATCTTGCCAATTAACAGGCCAACTTCACCGGTTTTGACTTTCTTGCAATAGCCTTTTTTGTCGCGGACCAGTTCGTTCTTTTCTTTATCGAACTCAACGATGGCATAAGGCGTAGGAGAGAAGCCGACGGTATTGTCAAAGTTAAAGATATTACTGAAACCGACATTACCTTCGCTTGAAGCATACAGTTCAAGCACTTCTTCCACCCCGAAACGCTCTTTGAACTTGCCCCAGATATTTGGGCGCATGCCATTGCCAATCATTTTGGTCACGCGATGCGCACGGTCCAGTTCAGTTGCTGGTGCATCAATCAGGTAACGGCATAGTTCACCGACATAACCGATCGCAGAAGCATTGAATTTCTGTACATCTTTCCAGAAGGCACTGGTTGAATATTTACGACGTACTGCCAGTGTCGCACTGCCTGCAATCACACCACACCAGCACACCACCACACCTGTGGCATGGTAAAGCGGTAGGGTGACATACATCACATCATCTTTACCAAGATTGAGAATGTGACCATAGGTACCGTATGCCAGTGTCCAGCGGCTATGCGTAAAAATCACGGCTTTTGGCAAACCAGTGGTGCCTGAGGTATAGATATAGAACAGGCCATCTTTACCCGCCACGGTACGTGTGGTTGATGGGTTAAATTTCGGAAACTGGTCAATTTGCAGGGCAAGATTGACGTAGCCTTCTGGTGCTGTGCCCGCATTTTTACGGGTTTCCTGATCAGCAAACCAGTGGAAACGGTCTTGAGCAACTTTTAAATCCTGACGTGCTTCATCGATTGCAGCACGGACTTCTTCGCCGGCAATCACTGCAATCGGATTGACCAGATTAATGCTATGCGCAAGTACTTTACCCACTTGTGAGGTATTGACTAGCGCAATGGTGACCCCAATTTTGGCTAAAGCCACAATGCTGGCAATTAATTCAGGACGGTTCTCAACCATCACTGCAATCACATCACCTTTTTTTGCACCCAGAGATAAATAGTAATGGGCAATCTGGTTGGCCCACTCATTTAAAGCCTGATAGCTGTAGCTTTGATCTTCAAATAACAGAGCGATGCCTTGAGGGTTACGCTTGACTGCTTTTTCAAAGGCAATACCTAAACCAGCAGGAGAAGATGGCGTTCGTAAATATGCCTGTTTAAGACCATTAAGGATATGAGGTACTTTAGTGATGAAGTTTGGAAGTCGAGTAGCGACATCACCAAGGGTAATAATATCGGTCTGCGTAGTTTGGCTCATATCAATCCTGTTTATTTTTCGATCAATCCAAAAATGGCTATCCGTAAGAACACAACCATTCACACCATTGTCGTTGATGCTGTTTTGTAATGGTAAGTTCCTAGAGCAATCAACCTAATTTGACAAAATAACAAAAAAGCCTAGTCACCGAAATGACTAGGCTTAGCCTTATTGAGTGCAATTTAGCAAATTATTCATTGCTAGCTGCAGCCTTTTTCGGTGGACGTCCACGTGGACGGCGCGGGCGGCTTGATTTTTCTTTCTCTGCTTTTGCAGCTTCATCTTCTGATTCCGCTTCGGTTGCAGCTGTTGCCTGTTCTGCTTTTTCAGCAGCTTGAGCTTTCTCAGCAGCTTTGCTCGCAGCTTCAGGCTTGGCTTCAGCTTTAGCCGCTGGTGCTTTCACCGCTTCAACCGGTGCTACTTCTGCCGGAGCAGCCACTGCTTCTTGAGCAAGTTCTAGAGGTTGTTGCTCTGGCGCTGCAACCACAGTTTCTTCTGCTGGCTTAGCGACTTCTTCTGTTTTCACCTCTTCTTTCGATTCAGTATTTTCAACAGGAGCAGGCGTTGCGTTTGAAGCAATATGCGCTTCTTTGGCTTGCTCTGCAGCAAGTTTGGCTAAACGACGACGTTCACGCGGGTCATTTGCAACTCGAACAGTAGCAGCTTCAGGTGGTGTTAATGCTAACACTGGCGCTGGTTCAGCTTCTTCCGCTACTTTTTTGCTTGGAAGTTCAGCATCACGTGTTACCGGACGCTTTTCTTCTTCAACCACGGTGTCTACCACTAGCGTGCTGGCATATTGCTCGGCAAACTTTTGTAGGGCACGGTTAAACGTAGTGATTAAACCAAATTGCTCAATCAGGATAGTGCAGTCTTCACCATAAACATGGCGAATCAGGCTACCGATCGTGTATTGACCCAGCGCTGGAATCTGCGATGGTGCAATTTTTGGTGCTGCTGCTTTCTGCGGTGCTTGAGCACCACGTTGACGACGACGCGAACGTGGGTCATTGCTGGCACGTTTTACCGGCGCTTGGGCTGCTTCTTCTGCAGTTGCAGCAGGTGCTTCTTTCGCAACCACTGGTTCTGCTTGAGCCGCAGGTTTGCTCTCGGTTTTTTCTACAACAGCAGGCACAACTTCCGCTTTTGCGGCAGGTGCAGTAGCTTGTTGTGGATTTAGTGCCACGATCTCACTTTGACCTTGATCAATGTTCACGATCAATGCCGTGTTCATTGGCTCTGGACGTGGTGCATCCACCACATCAACTTTAACCTGTTGCGGGTTCGCAGGCGCTGCAGTTGCAGCGGGTGCGTCATTCAACACGCTTTGGTCTCGGTGACGGTTTGGTCGGTTCGGACGTTGCTGGTTACGGTCACGACGTGGTAATGGCGCATTGTCATTCGCTTGCGCAGCCTCATGATGTTGCTGCTGGTTTTGAGGCTCTTGCGACTGCTGACGTTTTTGTTGACGTTTCAGTTCGCGTTGCTCTTGGCGCTGTTCCTGACGTGACAGTTGAACGACTTCTTCGTGCACTTGATTTTGTTGTTCATGTGCATGCGCGTGTTGTTCACGTTGCTCTTTGTGCTTGCGTTTCTTCTGGTTTTGATTTGGACGATGTGGTTTTTCGTCTTTCTCAAACGTTTCACGCGGTTCCTGTTTCACAGGATTCTGTGAAATATAGGCATTGTTAGCCGCTGGTGCAGCAGTTTCAGCGGCAACAGATGCAACAGGTGCATTGACCTGACCAAACTGGCCACGGCTTACTGCGCCATTGTTGACCATTTGCTCAATCGCAGCTGCCGCATTTTGTGCCGAGCGCGATTGATCTGTAGTTTGTGCCTGTTTTTGAACAAACAGGTTTTCTAACCATGCACAAGGACTTGCTGACTTTTGCGCAACAGCCTGTTGAGTTTGTTTTGCTTGCGCAGCCTGTTGCTGAGCAGCTTTCTTCTGTGGCGCAGCTGCTTGATTTTGTGCAGGTGCATGGTGATGCTCTGCATCTTCCAGATGCCAGTCAGAAGACTCGTAACCGAGTTCTTTTTCACTTGAACGGGTTGCTTCAGTACGTTCATAACTAGACGGTGCAAAACCATCCGGATTGAACTGGATTTGATAGTGTGGCGTTTCCAAGTGCGGATGCGGTAATACCGTTACACGAACATTTGAGGTTTGTTCCAAATACACCAGGCTGTGACGCTTTTCATTCAATAAGAATGCTGCGATTTCAACAGGCACTTCAACTTGAACTTCACCTTGACGTTCGCGTAATGCAATTTCTTCAACCTTACGCATGATCGAAAGTGACAATGAACGTAAGTCACGCACCATACCGGTACCATGACAGCGTGGGCATACATAACCTGTCGCTTCTTCTAAAGAAGGGCGTAAACGTTGACGGCTCATTTCCATCAGGCCAAAACGAGACAGTTGACCGAACTGGATACGTGCACGGTCGCTTTGCGTTGCTTCACGTAATTTGGCTTCAACCATACGCTGGTTACGGTCTTTGGTCATGTCGATAAAGTCGATGACTACCAAACCGCCGATATCGCGTAAACGCAGTTGACGTGCGATTTCTTCGGCTGCTTCCAGGTTGGTGTTGAGTGCTGTTTCTTCAACATCATGACCGCGAGTTGATTTCGCCGAGTTAATATCAATCGATACCAAGGCTTCGGTCTGGTCGATGACGATTGAACCACCAGAAGGAAGTTTGACTTCACGCTCATAGGCAGTCTGGATCTGGCTTTCAATTCCGAAGTGAGCAAATAAAGGCTCATTCATGGTGTAGGTTTTTAATTTGTCGAGCTGACGTGGCATCACTGCTTTTACGAAGTTATAGGCTTCGTTGTAGGCTTGCTCACTATCGATCAGAATTTCAGCAACATCATCACGTAAATAATCACGAATGGCACGTGTTACCACGCCTGCTTCCTGATGAACCAGCATTGGTGATGGACCTGAACTTGCCGAACCCTGGATTTGTGCCCACAGGTCAAGTAAGTGTTGCAAGTCGAGTTGCAGTTCTTCCTGAGTACGGCCAATCCCGGCGGTACGAACGATGACGCTCATGCCACGCGGTACATTTAACGAGGCTAAAATTTCTTTGAGTTCCTCACGGACAGAACCTGAAATCTGACGGCTGATACCGCCACCTTTCGGGTTGTTCGGCATTAAAACTAAATAACGGCCTGCAAGTGAAATGAAAGTCGATAGGGCAGCACCTTTGTTGCCACGCTCTTCTTTTTCAACCTGAACCAGTAATTCAGTGCCTTCAGTGATCAGTTCACGAATATTTGAAGTTTGACGAGGGTCAGCTTTGAAATACGAGTTTGCAATTTCCCGCATAGATAAAAAGCCTTGACGCTGTGCGCCGTACTCAACGAAAACCGCCTCTAAAGAGGGCTCAACGCGAGTGACATGACCTTTATAAATATTTGATTTTTTTTGTTCGCGAGTACGATTCTCTAAGTCGAAATCGTAAAGACGATTACCAGTGATAAGTGCAACGCGAACTTCTTCGGCGTGGGTTGCATTAATCAACATACGTTTCATGGGTGTGACACCTAATAGTGATGCACACAAACAATAAGCCCAATATTTTTGAGCAAACATCTCATTGGCACGATCAAGACTCAGAAGCAACGTTGTGTAGCAAGCTCTGAAACCACTGGCTGTAAGTATCCAGCTGGAGGCTTTGATCCGGTTATTTCGATGTTAGCAATACTGCTTCAATCTTGAATCCGTTGATATTTCATGGCATGTCTGACATCTGTGAAATATCACTAGATCCGACATAATCAAAGTTTCCTGTACGCTTCACTGGCGGGTGAGCGGTGCATTGGATGGTGACTTTCACTGTCATTAAGCATTGAAGTCGATCCATCTGGAAGTCTTGATACGGAATGATCATCGTATCTCTGCTTGGCAGTTCCAATGCATCAACGCTTTAGCCTGAATGCGACATCAGGGAGCAAATTGTCTGATGTGGATCAGTTTACGTTTAATAACCAGCAAATTGCTGGCGACATATTTTTTCTGAACAAACTGTATGTGCTGATGCACAATTAAACGCAACAGTTTGCCATTTTGCCGATATAATAAGCCTTCGGCGTCGGCATAATTCTTTAGGACCTATCCGAGTTATTGGTGAATATCTCATCGATTTAAAATTTTATCTAAATAAAATTTCTGATTTGATGCTCACTTACGGTGGTATCCGTGCGCTGAATATACCAAACCTTGCAGCATCTGCCTATGGGCTAAGTTTAGGTTTCTTGTGAAATAACTTAGCTAAATGATCATTTTTTAATCATATTTAGCAAATCTTGGATTAATCGAGCGTATGAATTCTACACAACAATGGCAAAGTGTCACTTGGTTTGACGTGGATGAGCATCAAGACGGGCAGCGAATAGATAATTTTTTATTTACCCGATTAAAAGGTGTTCCAAAAAGTCGCATCTACCGTTTGATTCGTGAAGGACAAGTACGCGTAAACAAAAAAAGAATAAAAGCAGAAACACGTTTGAACATTGGCGACCAGATTCGTGTCGCACCAATCCGTTATGAACAGAAGGATGAAACGGCTGCACCTGTCAGCGATAGCGTCGCGCAAAGCCTGTTGAGCCGAGTGGTGTATGAAGATGAAGGCTTGCTGGTAATCAATAAGCCTTCGGGAATTGCCGTGCATGGCGGCAGTGGTGTGGCCTATGGCCTGATTGAAGCATTACGTGCGGCGACAGGCAAAAAATATCTGGAACTGATTCACCGGATTGACCGTGATACCTCAGGTCTGGTGATGGTCAGTAAAAAGCGCAGTACCTTAAAATTGCTACAGGACCTGCTACGTGAACATAAGATCCAGAAAACCTATGTCACTATTGTTAAAGGTCAGGTCAGTCTGGATCGCCAAATGATTGATGCGCCTTTATTGCGTTATGAACTGGCCAATGGCGAGCGTCGTGTCCGTGTGACTTCTGAAGGTAAGCCAAGTAAGACTGACTGGAAAGTGGTTGAGCGCTTTAAAACAGCCACTCTGGTTCATGCTTCACCCTTATCAGGCCGTACCCATCAAATCCGGGTACATGGTTTAAGTATTGGTCATCCATTGGTGGGGGACGATAAATATGGACACAATACGGTGTATAACGGCCCGGCAGCACGCCGTTTGTGCCTGCATGCCATGCGTCTGGAAATTCCGAATTATCCAGTGATTGAAGCCCCGATGCCTGAAGATATGCAGCAGGTGATAGACGAATTGAGAAAGCAGAAATGAAGCAGAAGATTGAACTCGTCATTTTCGATTGGGATGGCACCCTGTTCGACTCGGTGGGCCAGATTGTGGCGAGTTTGCAATATGCAGCGCAGCAATTTGAACAGCCACTGACGGATGAAGCCGCGAAAAGCATTATTGGTTTAGGTTTGCCAGAGGTAATGCAGATTCTGTTTCCGCAAGTCCCGCATTTGCATCAGGAGCTTTTGCAATGTTATGCCGATCATTATGTGGCGAACTCGAAAGGCGATGTCTGGTTCAATGGGGTCGCAGAGCTATTGATGGATTTAAAGCAGCAAGGTCTCAAGCTTGCGGTCGCAACCGGGAAAAGCCGTAAGGGGCTGGATCGTGTATTGGCACAAACCAATAGTCATGCACTATTCGATATTACCCGTGCCGCGAGTGAAACCAAGTCCAAGCCAGATCCACTGATGTTGCAGGAAATTCTGGCCGAGATGGATGTGGCGGTTGAACATGCGATTATGGTGGGAGATACCAGCTACGATCTGGAAATGGCGCAAAATCTGAATATGCCGCGTATCGGGGTCAGTTATGGAGTGCACAGTATTGAAACGTTACAGCAATATCAGCCTTTAACCATTGCACATCACGTGCAGGACTTGCATCATTATTTACAAAGCCTGCTCAAGGTTGCTGATTTAACCGAAAGTTAATCCACTGAAGATAAAATGACAATGAGGGGAGAGTTCGCTTTCCCGTCATCCATAATAACAATAGGGACTATATGAGCCGATCGATCCGTTTGCTCAATTTATTACAACTACTCCGAGAATATCGCTATCCCGTCACTGCACAGGTATTGGCGGAGCGACTGCAGATTAGTCAGCGTAGTGTCTATCGGGACATTGAGACATTACGCGCCCAAGGTGTGAGTATTGATGCGGCAGCAGGGTTGGGGTTTCAGCTCAAAGAAGATTTCCTGTTACCCCCAATGAGCTTGAATGAAACCGAGATCGAGGCCATCTTTCTGGCCTTAAACTGGTTGAGTGAAATTCCTGATCTGGCTTTAAAATCAGCGTCCACGTCGGTTCTGGCCAAGCTCAATGCAGTATTGCCTGAACATTGCCGACATTTACTTCAACACACCACCTTACGTTCCATCAATGCCTGGCTTCCTGTAGATGCACAACTGGTGGAGCTGGTACGTCTGGCTATCCGCCAGCAAGTCAAAATTGTGGTGGATTATGCCGATGAGCAGCAGCGTATCAGTTCCCGTACCGTGTGGCCTTTTGCCCTAGGGTATTTTAATGATCGGATTGTGCTGGCCGCATGGTGCGAATTGCGACAGAGTTTTCGACACTTCCGGATTGACCGTATCCAGCAGCTCAGCCTGTGTCAGGAGCTTTATCCGCAATTCAAGCAGCAACTGTTTCAACAATGGTGGAGGCAAGAGGTATGTTCGACTACTGACAGAAACTGACAATCCAGACAATTACATTGAAATAAGAATAACTCACTAAGGACATATCAACATGGCACTTAAACTTTATACCAATAATTTCTCACGTGGCGTTGTAGTGGACTGGTTGCTGATTGAACTGGGCGTGCAATGTGAGCGCATCGAAGTGGCCTTTGAAACTGAAATGAAAGCGCCTGAATATTTAAAAATCAATCCCTTTGGCAAAGTCCCTGTGCTGGTGGACAATGATATTGTGGTGTATGAGCTGGATGCGATCTGTGCCTATCTGGCCGATAAGTTCGCAGACAAAGGTCTGGCACCTGCACTCAATGATCCGAAACGCGGTCTTTATTATCGCTGGCTGTTCTTTATTTCAGGGCCTTGGGAAGCAGCTTCAACCAATAAAATGCTGGGTGTCGAGGTCAAACCAGACCAGAAAGGTTCTGTGGGATATGGAGACTACCACGATGCCTACAATGCCTTTGTACAAGGCCTGAGTGAAGCTGATCCGTATTTATGTGGCAAACAGTTTACTGCTGCGGATGTGACCGTTGCTGCCATGCTGTTCTGGCAGCTCAAGATGGGAGAAGTTGAGCCTCATCCTGCGATTGAACGCTATCTGGACAATATTAAGCAGCGTCCGAGCTATCAAAAGTTTGCTGCCTTTTTTAGCAATGTTTAAGATTTCATCACTATAAAAAGCCGACTTGTTCGGCTTTTTTATTTTGTCATCCCGATGAATCTTCAATCCAAGACAGAAAAACGTGAAGCAAAAACGTCTGGTTTAACCTTTCACTACAATTGTCACTGAGCCTTATTAGTTCAGTAAAATTGTGTTGACTCAGCTCTAGAAAATCAGCATAACTGAATACCTTATGTTAGGATCAAGGTCCGATTATGCTGTGATGAAATGTCTAAGCTCTAGTCAAAAAATCATGATGATTTAAAACGCGATAACATTGAAAACACGCCGTAATCTCAGGGATATAACATAATGGACCTCATGCGATTAGATTCCACCACAGAAGAAGTACATGAAAGATAAGCCGACATTAACCTATCAATTGCCGACACAATCTTGCTTGAGTCATACTTGGGTGAAACCGCCGTTTCCACATGAGGCTTCTGATCATTGCGGCATAGACCGGTTCTATAATTTGCAGAAACCGTTAACCCCGTTTGATCGTAAAGGGCTATTAAAGTGGCTGGCGACCCGTCAGTCCTATACCTGGAATGTTGACCGTGTTCATGAGTCTAATTTACGCAACCAAATGCTGGAACTGCCCCAAAACCGACCGCATGCCGACTTAAATGACTGGCAAATCTGGTTTGTGGGACACGCCACAATTTTAATTCAAATCGGCCCTTATAATTTCCTCACCGATCCGGTCTGGTCTGAATATGCCAGTCCGAAACAGGGCAATGGACCACGCCGTGTCTGTCCCGCAGGTATTGCGCTGGAACATCTTCCGACCATTCACGGGGTCTTGCTCAGTCATAATCATTATGACCATATGGATCTGGCGACGCTGGATTGGTTACATCAGAAATTTGAAATGCCGATTTATACCGGTTTAGGCAATGGCTATTATCTGCCGAAACATCTGCATGTGATTGAAATGGACTGGTGGCAGGAAATTCCGTTTCATGATGAGTTAAAGATTGCCTATACACCTGCACAACATACTTCCGGGCGAGGCGTGCGCGATCAGAATCGTGCCTTGTGGGGCGGTTTTTCCGTGCTTGCCAAGACCGGACACTGTTTCTTTGCAGGTGATACCGGTTATTCAGGGCATTTCAAGCAAATCCATGAGCGCTATGGCGATGCCAGAATTGCCTTATTACCGATCGGGGCTTATGAACCGCGGATGTTGATGCGTTATGTGCATATGAATCCACAAGATGCCTTTCATGCACATTTAGACTTGCATGCGCATCGCTCACTGGCGATTCATTATCGTACCTTCCAGTTGACAGATGAAGAGCGCGATTCGCCTGAACATGAATTGCAGCATGCCATGAAATCTTCTTCGAAACTGGTCAATCCTTTCTATTGCATTCGCGAAGGGCACTTTTTAAGGGCTTAGCATCAGCCTCGGCATTCAGGCACCAGATGAAAGACTGGCTAGTGCAATATTCATGACCACAGGATTAAACGCTTGGTAAAGCTGATTCGGGTCAATGAATAGAATAAAAATAAATAACCCGGTCAAACTCATGATACTGAGCCAGTGTAAACAGGGATGTTTGATGAACAGAAACAGAACACCAAAAATGACTTCATTGATTCCGGACAGCATGACCAGCCATCCTATATAGAAATGAGCTATCGGTAATTGTTGCCAAATGGCTTGTTCAGTCGGTGACTGAAAAATCAGTTTAGGAATTAGGCCTTGATAGATCCAAAGCAAGGCGATCATCGACTGACAAAATTTTAAAATCCTGTGGATGGTCGGGTGACGCTGCTTCATCTCAAGACATCATCCTGAAGGAAATGTTGCTGAATATCCGCAGTCACCACATAACATTGTTCAGTTTTACCAAACAGATCATAGCGATTTAACGCAATGCGCCGGTAAGCAAAATCACGGAGGGTTTTAGGAACAAGACGGGCATATTTTAAGCTGCTATAAGGAAAATCCAGCCGCTGAATAATACGCAAAAAGGCCGTCGATTCTGTATAACATTGACCTTTTTCCAGCAATAGCATGGTTTCAAAATGATCGGTCGGGAAATGGTAATACTTTAACAATTGCTGCCCTAGACTGGATTGTACCGACACCAGTTTGAATTGACAGCGTCGATCATGTTTGATCATAAAATCTGCCCAGGCTGAACAGAGTACACATACCGCATCGAACAGGATGATGTTATGGTTTTGAATCAAGTGTTGTAAAGGTTTTGACATATTTATTCTTCTTATCCGGTGTTGAATAAATTGTCCCTCAAAGGCATTAAAAAAGCCATCCGAAGATGGCTTTTTTATTAAGTATTTGCTGGCTTAAAGAAAGCTTGGTAAATGACGCGCCGGATCAGTTTCACGCGCAGCTTGTGCATCAGCAACGGTCATGCCCAATGCTTTTGCAACCCCTTCACCGTAGGCCGGGTGGCAAGCGTAGCAATTACGGATATGACGATACTTGATGAAGTCGAGCGCATCACCCATGGCACGTGCTGTATTGCCAAATAAAGCGTCTTGTTGCTCTGGTGTCATCAGTTCGAACAAGGCACGTGGCTGACTGAAGTAATCATTGTCATCTTCACGGTAATCCCAGAAATCGGCATCACCATTAATTTTTAATGGTGGCTCTTTATACTGAGCTTGCTCTTGCCACTGACCAAAGCTGTTTGGTTCGTAGTGCGGTAAACCACCATAGTTGGCATCGATACGGCCTTGACCGTCACGGTGATTACTGTGTACAGGACAGCGTGCCGCATTGACTGGAATTTGCTGGTAGTTCACACCTAAACGGTAGCGTTGTGCATCGGCATAGTTGAATAAACGCGCCTGCAACATACGGTCGGGTGAAGCACTGATTCCTGGCACCAGATTGCTTGGTGCAAAAGCAGATTGCTCTACATCAAGGAAGAAGTTTTCAGGATTACGGTTCAGTTCAAACTCACCCACTTCAATTAACGGATAATCGCCGTGAGGCCATACTTTGGTTAAATCAAACGGATGATATGGGACTTTTTCCGCATCTTGTTCTGGCATAACCTGAACAAAAAGGGTCCATTTTGGATAGTCTTTACGTTCAATGGCATCGAATAAATCACGTTGGTGGCTTTCACGATCCTGACCCACCAGCTCGCCGGCTTCTGCATCCGTCAGATTTTGGATACCTTGTTGGGTTCTGAAGTGGAATTTCACCCAGAAACGCTCATTGGCGGCATTAATGAAACTATAGGTATGGCTACTGAAGCCATGCATATGACGGTAGCTTGAAGGGATACCGCGGTCTGACATGACGATGGTGACCTGGTGTAATGCTTCTGGCAATAACGTCCAGAAATCCCAGTTATTGGTGGCACTACGCAGGTTAGTTTTCGGGTCACGTTTGACCGCTTTGTTTAAATCCGGGAATTTACGTGGATCACGCAAGAAGAAGACCGGGGTGTTATTCCCGACCATATCCCAGTTACCTTCTTCGGTATAGAATTTCAGGGCAAAACCACGAATATCACGTTCCGCATCTGCTGCACCACGTTCACCGGCAACGGTGGTAAAACGGGCAAACATTTCAGTTTTTTTGCCGATTTCACTAAAGATTTTAGCGCGGGTATATTGGGTAATATCATGGGTAACGGTGAAAGTACCAAATGCACCAGAACCTTTGGCATGCATGCGGCGCTCAGGAATCACTTCACGGACAAAGTTGGCAAGTTTTTCATTTAGCCATAAGTCCTGGGCTAATAATGGTCCTCGCGCACCCGCGGTCATACTGTTCTGGTTATCGACAACTGGCGCACCAAAATCAGTGGTAAGGTGGCTATATGGACATTTTTTTTCGTCTTGGCTCATGTTCTATCTCCATCAAGAGGACCTGTAAGTGAGGTCATCTCAATCATTTGACCGTTCAAAGATATGAGTGCTTCGCTGGGACATATACAAATTGGGTATCAAAATTTCAGATGCCTAAGTGAGATTTGCAATGAATCAGTTCAGCCTTTGTATTTTTACTCTAGGTTGATGAAAGCTTTTTTTCCAATGGATTAAAGTTGATGTCATAAATGCTTTATTCGATTGAAGCTGTTTATAGCTTAAGCTTGAGCTGAGTGTTTGTAGATATAAAAATTGTTAAAAAAACAAGAAAGCTTATGAAAAATATAAGTTTTATTATAATTTGTTGTTGGTATTTCAATGAATGCACGGCCTCGAAACAAGAAATGAAAAATGGCGGTAGTTGAGACAGGAATTGGAGCAATGGCCTGTTGCAGTTATGTAAAATAGCATTGAGTCGCAAAAAAAATGCATATTCATCAAGACTTGCGTGCTCATGCTTAAGTGAATTTTCGGATTGAGAGAACTGAACCAGGCGATTGGGTTGAAAATATGTAAGTGAGCATGATTTTAATGCAGGGCATGCTATGTTTGAGTTCTTTCTTGATGAGATAAAAAACAATGAAAAAAATAGTCACCGGTCTTGGTTTATCTTTAACTGTACTGACAGGTTGTACAGCCATGCCGCAGGATACTGAACTTAAAGCCAATCAAGCCATACCCTTGACCGTTGAGTTTGTGGGAGCAGGCAACCATGCGGTGCAGCCGCAACAGGGCACAATCAGCTTATATGCTGTGGAAAGTCGTATGGCCGATGTGCCTGCGACATTGATTGAGAAAAAGACAGTGCAAGTCTCTCAAGTCCCTTTTCGGGTTGAATTTATCATTCCAGCAGACCATCGTCAGCGTATTCAGCCACAGGTCCGTGATGATGCCGAAGTGAGCTATTATGTGACCTGGCAATCCGATGCCAAAAATTTAACGGGTAAAGATGCGATTGCGATTGATTATGACCGTCAATTTCCGAAGGTGAGTCTGGGGCAAGGAAAGCAACAGGTTTATTTAAAATAAAAAATTATCTGTAAAAAAAGAGCGACGCTTGCAGAGAGTCGCTCTTTTTTATAGGCAGTGTATATATTGTTTACACACTGACCAGTCGATTCGATTTCACCATATCGGCAAGACCATGGGTTCTGAAATAGTGTTCCAGCCAACTTTTAATCACCAGCGGATTGTTCATTTGCAGCACATCTTCCAGCAGTTTTTTGGCGTCGCTCATTGGCACATGGCAAATGGCTTTGCGGACACGCAAAATATTGCTGGAACTCATCGAGAGCGTATTGAAGCCCATCGCCATCAATAAAATCGCAGACAATGGATCACCGGCCATTTCACCACAGACACTGACCGGCTTTTGGTGGGTATGGCAGTCTTCAGCCAGACGTTTCAAGGCCCGTAGAATCGATGGGTGGAAGTGTGAATAGACGTTGGCAACATGTGGATTATTACGATCCACCGCCAGTAAGTACTGGGTTAAATCGTTCGAGCCCACCGAGAAGAAATCGACCAGTTCGGCAAACTCATCAATTTGCAGTAGCACGCTTGGAACTTCGACCATAATTCCGATTTTCGGCTTGGTAATCTTGACCTGTTCTTCTTCCTGTACCGCCACCCAGTCACGCTCAAGCAGATACAGCACTTCTTCCACTTCACTGACACTGGTCACCATCGGCAGCAGGATATGCAGGTTATTCAGGCCAATACTGGCTTTGAGCATGGCACGGATTTGCGCAGAGAAAATCTCAGGATGATCCAGTGTAAAACGCAGTCCACGCCAGCCCAGCGCCGAGTTTTCTTCTTCAATACTGAAATACGGCAAGTCTTTATCCGCCCCAATATCCAGGGTACGCATAATCACCGGTTTATTGGCAAAATGGCTAAGCTGTTGACGATAAATGGCACGTTGTTCTTCTTCGCCAGGGAAGCGCTCACGTAGCATGAAGGGAATCTCGCTACGGTATAGGCCTACGCCTTTGGCACCGCGCTGAACGCCACGCACCACATCAATCATTAAACCAGTATTGACGAATAACGGGATAGAGATGCCATCAGGCGTGATCGCATCTTTGGTTTCATATTGCTTTAGATCTTTGGCGATCTGTTCTTCTTCTTTCTGGACTTCTTTATAACGTTGGCGTAAGCGACGCGGTGGATTGACAAAGACACGACCTTGGTAGGCATCGACAATCATTTCAATGTCATCCAGTGTGGTGATTGGCAACTCGGTTACACCGACTACAGTTGGAATGCCCAAGGCTCTTGCCACAATCACCATATGCGAATTGGCAGCGCCTTCAGAAGTCACAATCGCCGCGATATTATCTACTGGTAATTCTACCAACGCGGCGGTACTGATTTCTTCACCAATCAGGATGCTGTCAGGACTGAGTTCACGATGGCTGGAATCCGCTTCCTGCAAGCAGGCAAGAATGCGACGGCCCAGATCTTTCAGATCAGAAACACGTTCACGCAGGTAGTCATCTTCCATTTGCGCAAATAGCGCCACATGCTTGTCGATGACTTTACGTACTGCGCCCTGGGCCCAGCTTCCAGCACGAATATGATCTTTAATTTCATTGGGTAAGGCATTTTCATCCAGCATGCGTAAGAACACGCTAAATAACGCGCGTTCTTCCGACATGAGAGAGTCTTGCATTTTTTCATCTAAAGACTGGATTTCCTGACGAACCGAGGCTATGGCCTGATCCAGTAAATCCAGTTCTTCGCTGATATCTTCTGCTTCACGATCTGGAATGGCAGCCAGATCGGCAGGCGGGTAGAGCACGATGGCACGGCCCAGTGCAATACCCCCGGCCCCTGAAACGCCCTGAAAAGTCTTATAGGTTGAACCAGTGCTTGGCTTGCGGAATACATCAATATTCCCGACCGCATGGGCATGGGCGATCACACCAGAAAGTTGTGCGCATAGCGTCACTAAAAAGGATTCGGCAGCTTCGCTAAAGTCCTGGGATTCCTTATTCTGAACCACCAGTACGCCCATTACCTTACGGCGATACATCACCGGAACGCCAAGGAATGAGTTAAACAGCTCTTCGCCAGTTTCTGGTAAATAGGCGAAACGGTCATGCTTTGGCGCATTATCGAGGTTCACGATCTCTTCGCGTTGCCCGACCAGACCAACCAGACCTTCACCAATATTCAGGGAAACATTGCCGACGGCTTCTGGTTTGAGGCCTTTCGATGCCATTAGCACATACCGGCGATTGCGTTCATCCAGCAAATAAATCGAGCAGACATCCACATGCATGGCTTCGGCCACATGATTGACCATAATGTCCAGAGAATCATGCAAACTGACGGACGCATTGATTTCTTGCACAATGCGTCTAAGGGTGTCGAGCTGCATGTTTGACATGGATGTTTACTCCAGTTTATTGAATCGTTATAGGCCTAGTTATAACAGCTCTCTTGTCAAAAATCATTGCTTAAAATGATGATTTTATGACAATTAACGCTGAGGTAGTTGTAAACATAATTCCATCATGGCTTTACGGTAAACATCACGTTTGAAGTTGACCACTTGACCCAATGGGTACCAATAACTCACCCATTGCCATTCATCGAACTCGGGTGGGTCTGACAGGTTCAACTGAATATGATGAGGCGAGGCCGTTAACTTCAGTAAAAACCATTTTTGCTTTTGTCCAATACATACCGGATCTGAATCTGACCGAATGTACCGATGTGGCAAACGATAACGCAGCCAACCTTTTGTTTGCGCTATAATCTGGACGTGTTCGGGCAATAAACCGACTTCTTCTCTCAGTTCACGAAAAAGTGCCTGTTCAGGGGTTTCACCAAATTGGATCCCTCCTTGTGGAAATTGCCAAGCATTGTGACCAATGCGTTTTGCCCATAAAACCTGTCCATCATCGTTTGCCAAAATGATCCCGACGTTGGGTCGGAAACCTTCTGAGTCGATCATTTGGCTACCTAAATTTTATCTATATCGTTGACTTTGATCTCGGGGACAGACTATCTTCCATGTCCAACTCGAAAAAGGTCAAAGTAAAATGTTTAAATTGCTATGATCTTAACGAATTTTTAGTGACTTACGGAAATAGATTTACGTTTTTTTTCTTTAATTTGCATTTAAATGAGCATTTATATGAAATTGGCTTTGTTTGATTTAGATCATACCCTGTTAAATACCGATTCTGACCATTCCTGGGGTGAATTTCTGGTCAGTGAAGCGTTGGTTGATCCGGTTCATCATCGTCAAATGAATGACAAGTTTTATGAAGACTATAAAGCCGGGCAACTTGATCCGATTGCTTATAATGAATTTGTATTTGAATTTCTTACCCAACACGACAATGCCTATTTAACTGAGTTACATCAGTTGTTTATGCAAAAAGTCATTCGTCCACAAATGCGTCCAAAA
This sequence comes from Acinetobacter sp. WC-323, assembly GCF_000314615.1. Lineage (NCBI taxonomy): Bacteria > Pseudomonadati > Pseudomonadota > Gammaproteobacteria > Moraxellales > Moraxellaceae > Acinetobacter > Acinetobacter sp. WC-323. Next base: position 65,950 of record NZ_AMZS01000058.1, on the reverse strand, counting down.
GGATCTGAGGCGATTAAAAAGCATCAGGATCTAGGGCATGCGATTGTAGGGATCACCGCGACCAGTGATTTTATTACCGCGCCAATTTTCCGGGAATTTGGTATTACCGAAATTATTGCCACCAGTGCTGAAGTCGTTGATGGTAAGTACACAGGTAAGGTCACAGGAATCCCATGTTATCAACAAGGCAAGCTGGCCCGTCTGGATCAATGGCTGGCTGGACGTACGGTGGATGAGTCTTGGGCTTATTCAGATTCGATCAATGACCGTTTCTTGCTGGAATACGCCACCCATGCGATTGCGGTCAATCCAGATGATCGTTTAGAAAAACTGGCGCAAGTCCAGGCTTGGGACATTCAGGACTGGTCAATCTAAAACCTCCTTATCTGTGTCTGTTTTGAAGACAATAAAAAAACCTCCTAGCCATGGAGGTTTTTTATATTACGAATGTTTCTACAGCAAAGGATGGATTACTTATCCTACCTGCATCATCCGAATCAGCTCCTCAGCCGCCTTAGACTGGATACGGGCTGGATGCCAGACCATACCCAACTGACGTTGCATATCCAGCTGTAAATCCAGTTGTTTTAAATCCTGATTGACCAGTGTCTTGGGCAAAACGGACCAGCCTAAACCGATCGAAACCAACATGCGGATGGACTCTAACGGATTGTTGCTCATGGTGATTTTAGGTTTGAGATTGTTCTTTTCAAATTCTGCCAAGGTAATCTGGCTGGTATAGGTTTGTGCGGCTGGCAATAAGCTCGGGTAAGCAATCAGGTCTTCGAGCTTGAGCTGGGTTTGCTGTGCCAAGGGATGGAAGGGGGCAGCCACAAATACCAATGGATCATTCCAGATGGTGACATAGTTGAGCCGGTCATCCCCAACTGGAGGTAAGGTTAAAAAGGCCAGTTCCAGTTCACCTGCCAGCACCTGTTCATGCGCCTGTTCAGAATCGACAAAATGCACATCGAGAGTGACTTGGGGAAAATGCTGCACAAAGTTTTTAAGTGGCTCGGCCAGATGATGCAAACCGATATGGTGACTGGTGCCAATCTTGAGACGACCTTGTACCTGCGCCTGCTCATGGCTCAAGGTATGGTGAATCTCTCCCAGATTATTCAGCCAGCTTTGAACTTTGGGCAAAAGTGAGTGTGCCGCATGGGTCGGTTGAATGCCCCGGCCTGCGGACTCAAAGAGCTTGACGCCAAAGTAGTCTTCAAGACTATGAATCCGTTTAGTGACTGCAGGCTGGGTAATAAATAATTGTTCTGCTGCAATAGAAATGGAACCGGTTTCCATCACTTTTACAAATGCTTCAAAAGCTGCGAGGTTCATACACGCCTATCCAGAGGGAGATTTTAAATTGGTTTTATGTGCAATTTTTTTTGAATTAGAAATAATTCCAGACTTTCTCATGAAAGAAAAAAGCGAAGGCTTGTACGGTCGGTTCGATTAAACTCAACGTTGCTGCCATCATCAGATTCCCTGTAATGACATAGGCAACCATCATCGCCACACTAATATGCATAATGTAATAACTCAAGGTTTTTTTCAAAGTCCGCCGATTGTTGAGTACAAATTGTTGGATATTGGCCATTGTCGTCACCCGAATAAATCTCTATTTAATTAAATAATAATCATTATCATTTAAAATGTAAAAAAGAAATTTCAATTTATGACGATTGTTTTTATAAATAGAATGAAGATTCACTTAAATTTGATCAAAAAAACCATATTAACGCTAAGATAAGACCGGATCAGATTGATTTGGCATGCTTTTCATTGAATAAACACAATTTTGAACTTGGCAGAAATTTATCATTCCAAAAAGTTTTTTAATTTATAAAAATGATAAATTAGATTTATGTGAAGCAGTTGCTATAATCAATTCAAGATAAAAAATACCCAGTCCGATGGCAAGCACGATGGAGAGCGACGACATGGCAGGCAAAACTTTGTACGACAAATTGTGGGATGACCATTTAGTAAAACAACGTGATGATGGTTCTAGCCTGATTTATATTGATCGTCATTTATTGCATGAAGTCACCAGTCCTCAGGCATTTGAAGGCTTACAACTTGCCGGACGCCAGCCGTGGCGTTTAAGTGCCAATGTCGCAACGCCTGACCATAACGTACCGACCTCTAAAAAAGAGCGTGAACAGGGGATTGCCGGCATTGAGGATGATACCTCGCGTATCCAGGTTCAGACGTTAGACGATAACTGTAAAACATTTAATATCGTTGAATTCGGTATTAATGACATTCGCCAAGGCATCGCCCACGTGGTTGGGCCAGAGCAGGGTTTGACTTTACCGGGTATGACCGTCGTGTGTGGTGACTCGCATACCGCAACGCATGGTGCCTTTGGTTGCTTGGCACATGGTATCGGAACTTCAGAAGTTGAGCATGTCTTGGCAACGCAATGCTTGGTACAGAAGAAGTCGAAAAACATGTTGGTGCGTGTCGATGGCGTATTGGGCAAGGGCGTAACCTCTAAAGACGTGGTCTTGGCGATTATCGGCAAGATTGGTACTGCAGGCGGTACAGGTTATGCCATCGAGTTTGGTGGTCAAGTATTCCGTGACATGTCAATCGAAGGCCGTATGACGGTATGTAATATGGCGATTGAAGCGGGTGCACGTGTAGGCATGGTGGCTGTTGATGACAAAACCATTGCCTATGTCAAAGACCGTAACTATGCCCCAACAGGCGAACAGTGGGATCAGGCGGTTGAGTACTGGAATACCTTGCATTCAGACGAAGATGCAGTATTTGATGCGGTAGTGGTATTGAACGGTGCCGAGATTGAACCGCAAGTGTCTTGGGGCACCTCACCGGAGATGGTGATCCCGGTGACACAAGCCGTGCCGACTTTAGAGCAAGCTAAAGATGAGGTACAACGCAATGACTGGACCCGTGCTTATCAATATATGGGTTTAACCGCTGGACAGGCCTTGGCTGATATCCAGTTGGATCGCGTCTTTATCGGTTCGTGTACCAATTCGCGGATTGAAGATATCCGTGCAGCTGCCGACGTGGTAAAAGGTCGTAAAGTGGCTGCGAGTATCAAGCAGGCCATGATCGTTCCAGGTTCTGGCTTGGTGAAACAGCAGGCGGAACAGGAAGGTTTGGATCAGATTTTCTTGGAAGCAGGCTTTGAATGGCGTGAACCTGGTTGTTCAATGTGCTTGGCCATGAATGCTGATAAATTGCAACCCGGTGAGCATTGTGCCTCGACTTCAAACCGTAACTTTGAAGGTCGTCAGGGCAATGGCGGACGTACCCATTTGGTCAGTCCGGCAATGGCGGCTGCGGCAGCAATCGCAGGCCATTTTGTTGATGTTCGTTCATTTTAATTAAAGCCTTTATACCCCCTCATCCCAACCTTCTCCCAAAGGGAGAAGGAGTTCCCTCTCCTTTAAGGAGAGGGGTAGGGAGAGGTTACAGATTTTCTAGGAAACAATCATGAAAAAATATACTGTAGAGCAAGGTATTGTTGCACCTTTAGATCGTGCCAATGTCGATACCGACTTGATTATTCCAAAACAGTTTTTGAAATCAATCAAACGGACAGGTTTTGGTGACAATTTATTTGATGAATTGCGCTATCTGGATGAAGGCTATTTGGGGCAGGACATTAGCAAGCGTCCAAAAAATCCTAATTTCGTGTTAAACAAGCCGCGTTATCAAGGTTCGAGCATCTTATTGGCACGAACCAATTTCGGTTGTGGCTCAAGTCGTGAGCATGCGCCGTGGGCTTTGAGCGAATATGGCTTCCGTACCGTGATTGCGCCAAGCTTTGCCGATATTTTCTTTAATAACTGCTTTAAAAATGGCATGTTACCTGTGATCTTGTCTGAACAGATTGTGGATCAGTTATTTAAGGAATGTGCTGAAACCGAAGGATATCAGTTAACCATTGATCTGGATGCACAGGAAGTTCGTACGCCATCAGGTCAGGCATTTAAATTTGAAGTTGATCCATTCCGTAAACATTGTTTATTGAATGGTCTGGATGATATCGGCTTAACCTTACAGGTTGCAGATGATATTCGTGCCTATGAAGCGAAAGCCAAACAGGCGCGTCCTTGGGTGTTTCAGGACATTCAGGCTTAAGTTGAGTGGACGAAATTACACTTCGTCTTGGACATTTTTAACATAGCCATAGCGCAGACATTGAACTCTTGTTAACATGCTAGCGACTAATTTTTTGCTTCCATGTTAACAAGGCATGAGGACTGGGCTTGAATAATGAGAAGAAGACTCGCTCGCAGTATTTTACTGTGTCTATGTGTTGGTACGACCTTAACCGCGTGTCAAAATGCACCGAACGTGGTCGATCAGGTTCGTATTGCACAGAACATGCTGGAAAGTAAGGCGGACAACACAACTTTATATTGTTCGGGCGTTGAGAATTGTGAGTTTGAACGAATCGGAGATATTGCCGTGATCGATGCAAAGACTCACCGGATCAGCCAGCAGGCGATGGGACGGGGAATTGTACGATTGCATGGTTCGGTATTCAGCCGAAAACAGCAGGTGTATTTAAGTGTACCTGCCAAGCAATATGAAGTGGTTATTCGTTTCTATCCTATTTCTCCAGATCGCGCAGAAACTTTCCATGTCATTCATGCGTTCAAACCGCATGTGCGCTATACCTTTAAAATGTATCGAGACAGAACACATCGCTCATCGGGCAGTTTACTCAACGTTTCTGTACCTGATCCGCTATGTGTAGATTTACAGCAAGAGCAACATACCATTCGCCGTTTCTGTCGTCCTTTTGACGTGAGTACAGGTCTGGGCGAGTTTGTTGAGAAAAAGGTTTAATCGGCTCGCAGTGGCAACACTGCTTATATGAAAACTGGAAAAGTAGATGTCTAAACATATTTTAATTTTAGCGGGTGATGGCATTGGTCCTGAAATCGTAGCTGCAGCAGAACAGGTTTTAACCAAGGTCAATGATAAATTTAATCTAGGTTTGACATGGGAACATGGTTTACTGGGTGGCTCAGCCATTGATGCACATGGCGAGCCGTATCCGGCGGTGACCAGTGAACAGGCAAAACAAGCCGATGCCATTCTACTGGGGGCGGTGGGTGGACCTAAATGGGACACGATCGAGCGCGCAATCCGTCCTGAACGTGGTTTATTGAAAATCCGTAGTGAATTAAATTTATTCGCCAACCTGCGTCCAGCCATTCTATATCCGCAATTGGCCGATGCTTCGAGTTTGAAGCCAGAAATTGTTGCAGGTCTGGATATTCTCATTGTTCGTGAATTAACCGGCGGGATTTATTTTGGTCAGCCGCGTGGTATTCGTGAACTGGAAAATGGTGAGAAACAGGGTTATAACACTGACGTTTACTCAGAAAGCGAAATCAAGCGTATTGCTAAGGTTGCTTTTGAACTGGCGGGATTACGCGGCGGCAAAGTATGTTCGGTCGATAAAGCCAACGTACTTGAAGTGACTGAGTTGTGGAAGCAAACGGTGACTGATTTACAGCAAGCCCACTATTCAAATATCCAGTTATCGCACATGTATGTGGATAATGCCGCGATGCAGCTGGTGCGTGCACCAAAGCAATTTGATGTCATCGTCACCGGTAATCTGTTCGGTGATATCTTGTCTGACGAAGCAGCAATGTTGACGGGATCGATCGGCATGTTGCCTTCGGCTTCTCTAGATGAAAATGGCAAAGGCATGTATGAACCGTGCCATGGTTCTGCACCTGATATCGCAGGACAGAACATTGCCAATCCATTGGCGACGGTACTGTCCGTTGCGATGATGTTGCGTTATACCTTCCGCGAAGAAGCGGCTGCTAAGGCAATTGAAGATGCGGTCGGTCAGGTACTGGATCAAGGTTTACGTACCGCTGACATCATGTCTGAAGGCATGACCAAAGTGGGTACGGATGCGATGGGTGCAGCGGTTGTTTCAGCGCTGGACTAAGTGGTATTGCAAGTAAAAACGCAGCAATGGCTGCGTTTTTTTATGGTGGAAATTAGCAGGCCTTACCTTCATAACGGATAGCACGGGCGATTTGCTGCTGATCCAGCTCGAAAATAATATGACAATAGAAATTCACGTCATAAGATTGCTGACTGGTTGAGATCGATCCTAATCGTACCGAGCCACTGGCCGGTGAACTCGGATCTCCATAAGCCTGTGCAATCGGAACGGGAATATTAATCGGACGAAGTACAGTAAAAACCAAACTTTCTTTGCTTCGCTGGGGTTGTTTTAAGGTCTGGAAGCCTAAACTTCGCAAGTTCAGGTTCTGCTGGATCTGGTCGGCGGATTGGCCCACATAGGGCTGTAAATAGTCTTGCAGTTGCACGGATTGCCATCCTGAGGTTGCACATCCTGATAAGCCCAGCATGAAAGCGGTTAGATAGAGTTTATAATTTGCCATGTTATTTTCCTGAATGATGCGGCATCCTTTCTGTTCTCATCATAGCGTGGATAAAGACAAAAATGTACAAACTTGTCTACTTTTGGGTAATATTAAACAGCGTCAAAATATGCTTAGATGGGCCCGAAAGTTAAAAGATGTGGAAAGTTTCATGCACAGGTTGATATTCGGATTGATAGGTAGTGTGATGGCGACACTAAGTTATGCGGATAATTGTGATAAAACGCGTGATGGTTATGATGATGTTTTCTGTACCAATAAAGTCTATCTGAGTGCAGATACGGACTTAAATAAAAACTATCAGCTATTACGCAAATACCTGAATGAAACCCAACAAAAAATCTTGAAGAAATCCCAGCTGGCATGGATCCGTTATCGCGATGTCGAGTGTAGTGAGGACCTGAAGAGCGTGGCGAATATTCAATGTCGTTTAAGCATGACCCAAGAGCGCAACAACTGGCTACAAGAGCGCCTGCGTGAATGTGAAGCGGGCGCATGTAAAACCACGCGTTTGAGTGAGTAAACAAATCCCCGGATATAAAAAAAGCCACATCAAATGTGGCTTTTTTGCATTCACTAATCTGACTTAGCGTGCACGATAAGTGATACGACCCTTGGTTAAATCATAAGGTGTCATTTCAACTTTTACACTGTCACCTGTCAAAATACGAATATAGTGTTTACGCATTTTACCAGAAATGTGAGCAATAACTTCGTGACCGTTTTCTAAACGTACACGGAACATCGTATTAGGAAGCGTTTCGGTGACAACGCCTTCGAACTCAATGAGTTCCTCTTTATTGGCCATAGCCTACCTGATGATCAAATTGGGAAGGCGCAAATTATAGTCAATTTATTTAAAATTTACAAGATCAAGTCGCGGTAAGGCTGTCACATATTAACCGAAAGAAACTGTCAGACAATTTAGGATTTTTTTTAACAAAATAAGCAGAATATTGTTGTCAGTTTGGTCAATCAACGTTAATCTAAAATTGTTGTTCATTGTCATAATAACGTATCTACAGGGAAGGGCACTGCGTGGGTCAGCTAACAGATGCATCAGTTGTATTGCGCTTTGGTTATCAGGCAATTCGTAAAGCAGGATTACCAACCGAAGAGATTTTAACAAAAGCCGGCGTGGCGCTAAATCAGGTTGATACCAATGCGAGAACGCCCCTGAGTGCACAAAATGCCTTCTGGATTGCGGCACAGGACGTGAGCAAGGATCCGGATATCGGATTGCACCTTGGCGAGCATCTACCTTTATATCGTGGTCAGGTGATTGAACACCTTTTTATCAGTAGTGAAACTTTTGGTGAAGGATTAAAGCGCGCTTTAGCCTACCAGCGTCTGATTAGTGATGCCTTTGATGCCAAGCTGATTATTGAAGATGGCCGCTGCTATTTGACCAATGGTGAACAGTTCTGGCCAGATAATTTGGTCAATCGCCATTTTTCCGAATGTGCCATGTCGGGTATTTTACGTTTCTTTAAATTTATTACCGAAGGGCAGTTTGAGCCAATCTACATTGATTTTAATTTCAGTGAAGGTGCTGCTGATGATGAATATTTCAGGGTCTATGGTTGCCCAGTCAGCTTAGGACAAAAAGAAACACGTCTTTATTTTGATGCTGCCGTGCTGGACTATCCATTGTGGCAAGCTGAGCCAGAATTACTGCAATTGCATGAGCAACTGGCGATTGAAAAATTACAGGAACTGGCGCGATACGATCTGGTCGGTGAAGTGCGCCGTGCCATTGGCTCAACCTTGGAAAGTGGTGAAACGACACTGGAAACGGTTGCTGCACAATTGAATATCACGCCGCGTCGCTTAAGAACGCAATTGAGTGAAGCCAATACCAGCTTCCAGCAAATTCTTTCAGACTATCGCTGTCGTCTGGCGAAAAAACTTTTGGCGAATACCAGTGAAAGTGTGGAACGTATTGTGTATTTAACCGGTTTTTCTGAGCCAAGTACATTCTATCGGGCGTTTAAGCGCTGGACCAATGAAACCCCTGTTGAATATCGTAAGCGTAAACAGCGTTAATTCTGTTTCGATAAATAGGCCTGGTCAAATCGATCAGGCTTTTTTATTTGTTCATGGATTTTGAATTAATCCGGTAAATTGAGCCACTGCGGGCCTAAAGGCATCTTCGGTAATTCAAACTCATCTGGATAATAGGCCTGAATAAAATAAAGACCATCGGAAGGGGCGGTAATTCCGGCAGCAGTACGGTCTTCTGCAGCAAACATGGTATCGATATGGTCGATGTCATACATGCCTTGACCGATTTCAAGCAGGCAGCCCATGATGTTGCGCACCATATGATGTAAAAAACCATCTGCCTGAATGTCGAGTACCAGATAACGGCCATGCTCAAACAGACGGCAATGCTTGACGTGACGTACCGGTTGATTCGACTGACAGGCTGCCGCACGGAAGGTTTCGAAATTATGCGTGCCTTCAAATTTGGATGCAGCCTTAATCATTTTCTGGACATCAAGCGTTTGATAGAGATGCGTAACTTGCTTGTACAGCAACGCCGGACGAGTCGGGGCGTTATACACCACATAACGATAACGACGCGCCACCGCCTTAAAACGTGCATGGAAATTTTCATCCATGCATTTAATCCACTGAATCGAAATATCTTTGGGTAGTTGACTGTTGGCCCCACGAATCCAGCCTTGTTCCGGACGGATCGCTTCGGTATCAAAATGCGCCACCATATTGGTTGCATGCACACCAGCATCGGTACGGCCCGCGCCATGCAATACGATCGGTTGATTGGCAATACGACTCAGCACTTCTTCAATGGTTTCCTGCACAGTGACAACGCCAGCCTGTTGGGTTTGCCAACCACGGTATTGAGTACCGCAAAATTCAATACCTATTGCATAACGTTGCATGTTCTCACCTCAATATTAGTGTTGCTGCCAATGTTCGAACCATTGTTCGTGGGTCGGGTATTTTAAATACATTTGCAGGGCTTTTGCATATAAATCGGCATGGCTATGGCAATCATTGACCAAAACTTTGGCAGATTGAATCCATGAACTGACGGCATAACGCTGATCCAGCTGCCCGAAGGTGACCTGTGTACTAATAATCGGCAGACATTGCTGCTGATAAAGTGTTTCGAATAACCCAAGGATTTCATCATTGACGGCAATATTGCCTGTTCCGAAACCTTGTAAAACCAGAAAATTGGGTGGCGCAAGCGCAAGATTTTTTAACTGCGTGACCAGTTGTTCTTTGGCAATCGGCTGTAACATCAGGTTGAGTATGTTCAGTTGCGCTGCTTTTTCGATATGTTGATTGTGGATCACAAAAGCATCGGCGGTGGTCTGACAATTTTGCTCTGCCTTGATCCCGACAAAAGCATCCAGCTCGGTGGTATGGGCTTTTAGCGTGGTTTGGGCATGGAAGATTTGTTGATGAAAGGCCAGATAAACACCGCTGGGTAGGCTTAGTACTTGCTCTAGAGCTAGGTATAAATTACCAATCGCATCGGTAAATTCACGAGTATCATTGCCTTCAATATTCAGTAATGGATATTGACTGCCGGTAATAATGGCATGGCAAGAATGGCCTAAGAAGCGTGCCAGTGTGGCTGCTGCATAACTGAGCGTATCGGTTCCGTGAATAATCACGAAATGCTGAAAGCCATTCAGTTGGAGTTGCTGGATTTGTTGGACCAGTTGTAGCCAGTCAGATGCTGTGCAGGCGCTGCTATCTTTAATACTGGGTGCAGCGAAGCATTCGACCTGTAAATGCGGTGGGATCACCTTGCCGAGTAGCGGTAAAAAGTCCTGTTCCGGCATTGGCATTAACGGTTCGCCAATACAGCCAAAAGTCCCACCCATATAGATTAAAGCGATTTTTTTCATCATAAAAAAAGCAGTCTTAGAGACTGCTTATATTAGACTGATCAAATTCAGGAAGCTATTTTATTCAGTAAAATTTCTGAACGTTGTTGTTGCTCTGCATTCAATGTTGACGTGTTTTTTAACAGTTCACGAGCAGATTGGTAAGCACCCAGTTCAATATACTGTTCAGCCAGTTCCAGATTTAACTGTGCTTCATCCAGTTGTTGCAAATCCGGGAAGGATTGTACCAGTGGATCATGACTTGCTGATGTTTGAGCCGGTGCTGGCGTAAATTCAACTTTAGGCTCGACAACAGGTGCGGGCGCTACAGCGTCAAATGAAAATTCAGTCTTTTCAATCGGGGCTTTTTCTTCAACTTGCCCCTGAGACGGTTCAAAACTGAAATCAAGGCTTGGTGCTGTTTCTGTACTTTGCTGCTTAGCTTCAGGCTGATTTGGAACAACTTCTAAATCCGCAAAGTTAAAGTCTAATTCAGGTTTAGTGTCTTCAACTTTGGCTTGTTCAGTCTGCGCTGGGGTGGAATCCAGATCAAAAGAAAACTCAAGCGGCTGCTGCTGTTTTGCTTCAGGTGTTTCAACAGGTGCAGGGACAGGTTCAACCGTTTGCTTTTGTTCAAACGAAAAGTTGAAATCTAGGGGCTGTACTTCAGGCGCTGGCTCTACAGGTTTGGCTTCTTCTGCAGGCGCGTTATATTCGGATTGTAAATCATCAAAAGACTGTGCTGCCGGTGTTTGCACCAAAGCATCAAAATCAGCGCTATTGTTTTGAGCGACGGGTTCAACTGCTGTCGGTGTCTGATGAAAACTGGTCGCGTTAAATTCGATTGAATCGGGCTGTTTGTTTTGTAGATATTCGCGATGTTTGATTTCAGCGGCTTGCACAATATCTTCAAGTTTTAGTGCATGCAGATGTTTGATCAGTTGATCAATTGCAAAATCATCTTTCTGTTTGAGATGAATCTCCAGCAAAAACAGATACAGCTCATGTTGAGAGTTATCTTGTTTCAAAGACTGATTGATTTGTGCCTCAGCAGCTTGAAAATTACCACTTTGAATATTTCTTTCAAGCTGTTGGCGCAGGCTTTCAGAAATTGCAGTGCTAACTTGAGGGGCAAGTTCCTGTTCTTCCCGAACGAGTGTTGTACGTGAAGCGGTTTTGGTGGCAGCTTTTTTCGGCGTTTTGGCTGTACCTTTCTTTGGTGCAGCATTGGCCTGATTACTTTCACGTTTTTTTAAAAAGATCGCGACCACCAGCACAATGACCAGTAGCACGATGATGATATTTGACATGATCTTTACCCCTTAAAGATAGCGCCGCTTTTATGCAAATTTATGAGAATCTTCTCGTTACCTAGCGTGTTGGCTTTTTAGTTTCCTGCTGCGCTTTCAACTGATCTTGTAATTCGGCAAGCCGGGCATTTAACAGCTGAATACGTTGTTCCTTTTGATGCAGTGCCAGTTCTAACTGGGTAACGTTTCTTTGTAATGTAACGGTTTTTTCTCGTGCTGTCATAACTTTTAATGACAAGTCTGCACTGGTTTTTTGTTGTAATGTGTCTTTTTTGGCACTTCCCGTACTTGAATCTTGATGACTTTCAGCAACTAAGGACATTTCTGCCTGCTGTAAGCGATATTTGGCTTTAGCCGCGGCAGGGCGCTGCGTTTGTGCTGCAATCTGATTGATATTTTTAGGCTGCTGAGTGGCAGTGGCACTGACATTAAAATTCAAATGTGAGCCTTGTCTAAGCCGGTTTGCATTGCCGCCAATAAAGGCATGTTCATTCTGCGCCTTGATTTGATGCATCACCTGAGCAACAGGCTGCTGGGTCTGCCCGGCAATACGTTGTGCAATACTCCATAGCGATTCATTGCGTTGTACCACATGTTGTTGTGCAGTCTGCGTAGAGGGCATTGGCGTATTCTGCACAGGTGCTTTTTGCTTGACCGGTGTGGAACGTTCTTTGGCCTGATACTGGGCCTTGGTTTTCTCTGCATCTTCAACAGACTTTAATGCCGTATTTTTTAACTCATTTTCCGGTTGAACAGTTGATGTTTCGACTGGAGAGCTTTGGGCTGTTTGAACATTGTCCTGTTTAAGAGCAGTCACTTCGGCTGCTTTTTCTAATTTCTCTGCTTTGGGCTCTATATTTGATGCTGTTTGCTGAAGTGGTGCTGCTACAGAGGGATCTGTATTGACAGGCGTGGCAACTGATATGACGGCTGCATTGTCCAGTTCAGAAGAAGATTGTTTTTTTAATGCAGGCGGTAAGGCAAAGGGTGCATTTAACAGGGTTTCCTGTTTAGCCACGGGTTGTGCCGTACTATCTGTAACATTGAAATGGGTACTTTCAGGCAGGTTTAAGGCTATATCTTTTTCGCTGACGATAAATTTGGGTGTCAGTGATTTTTCATTATTACTTTTTACGCTGAGCGGTGGTGCTTTGGCTGCCTGACGCATGGACTGGCGTATATGTTTTAAATGAGAAGCGCCGCCTTCCTGTATTTTGATAATAATGTTCAGTTCAGCATCGGTCATTGGACGGGAAGAGGTAATGACAATGACACCTTCACCCTGATTATTGCGGCGTGTAAAAAAGTTCAGATTTGAAGGCGGCTGATGCGCTGCGCCAATCATCAATAAGTCTTCTGGTGTGGCCAGACTGACATCAAATTTCGAGTTGAGATCGGCCTGATGAAAACTCATTTCCGCATACAGTAACTCACCTGGCGCAGACTGGATTTGCAATGGATCAAGTGTAATGGCATAAAGATGTTGCGAAGAAATTATGGTTAAAATGGCAATTTTTAATTTGTTATAAACAGTCATCTCGATCCATGAAAAAGTGATGTGATGGTCAGAAAAAAGTATACATTACCGTGATGTAAATGAATTGTAAATTCTTCATTTTTCATCAGTATAAAAAAGCCGATCAAATGTGATCGGCTTTTGATTTTTCGGGATTTTTGCTTAAGCGTTCTTGTATTCAACCAGGATACGAAGCATACGACGCAACGGCTCTGCAGCGCCCCAGAGTAACTGGTCACCAACCGTGAATGCACCGAGATATTCTTTACCCATATTCAGCTTGCGTAAACGGCCGACTGGCACAGTTAAAGTTCCGGTGACTGCAACTGGGGTAAGATCAGTCATGGAAGCTTCACGAGTATTCGGAACCACTTTTGCCCATTGGCTCGAGTTGCGAATCATGTCTTCGATCTCGTCCAGTGCCACATCTTTTTTCAGTTTCAAGGTAATCGCTTGAGAGTGACAACGCATCGCACCGATACGGACACAGTGTCCATCGATTGGAACAATTTGCTGGTTACCGAGGATCTTGTTGGTTTCAACCTGACCTTTCCATTCTTCTTTTGATTGACCACTTTCGAGCTGTTTATCGATATATGGAATCAATGAGCCTGCCAATGGCACGCCGAAGTTTGCTTTCGGAAAACCTTCGCCACGTTGCAAGTCAGCAATTTGACGATCAATATCCAGAATCGCAGATTTAGGATCATCCAGTAAATCTTTGGTATTGTTATACAGATAGCCCATACCGGTGATCAGTTCACGCATGTTTTGCGCGCCTGCACCCGATGCTGCCTGATAGGTCATTGAGGTTGCCCACTCCACCAGATTGTTCTGGAACAGTGAACCCAAGCCCATCAACATCAGTGAAACCGTACAGTTACCGCCAACGAAAGTTTTAGTGCCATTCACTAAACCATCTTTGATCACGTTTAAATTCACTGGATCAAGAACGATGATTGCATCATCCGCCATACGTAAAGTAGAGGCTGCATCAATCCAGTAGCCATCCCAACCTTCAGCTTTGAGTTTCGGGAAAACTTCAGATGTGTAATCACCACCTTGACAGGTCAAAATGACATCCATTTGCTTCAGACTGTTAATGTCCGTTGCATCCATAAGTGCTGGGGCAGTCTTACCACCAAATGCAGGTGCTTCACCACCTGCATTACTGGTAGAGAAATAGAATGGCTCAATATGAGCAAAATCATTCTCTTCAACCATACGTTGCATCAGGACAGAACCAACCATCCCACGCCAACCGACCAGACCTACTTTCATGTCATTGTGCCTCGGTATGTAAAAAATTTTAAAGGGGTTTGAGTGTATCAAAAGCGTCCACAACTGCAAGCTTTAGCGAACTAAAACAGTCAGTTTATTGAGTGGAATATCTTGTTTATATTAGAGAGAAAATTGATAAAGCGACAGCTTTATTGTAAATCTATGCTATCCCTAAGAGAAAAATGAACATGATGTGGATTCAGATTTGCGCAGCAGTGGTGATATGGCTTTCCTTTTGGTCATTAATCCCGAGAGATGAATGGTGGATTCGGGGCGCGGATTTTCCCAGATTACAGATCTTGGCATTGGGGATCGTGACTGCCGGGGCAATGTTATTTGGTTTGTCGGACTGGACCTTGAGCACCGAGCTGTTTTTTCTTGGCTTAATGGCTGCGATTGCCTATCAGCTCAAAATGGTGCTGCCTTATACGCCGTTATGGAAAAAGCAGGTACAACAAGTCAAACAGGCGGACTTAAAGCCAGAACAGCAAATTTCATTACTGGTCGCCAACGTACTGACTCCCAATCATCAATATCATCTTTTGCTGGAGCATATTGAGACTTTAAAGCCTGATGTGGTGTTGACGCTTGAATCCAATGCTGCCTGGCAACAGGCACTTAGCCAGATTGAGCCAGACTATCCGTTTCGGGTCCCTGTACCCTTGGAAAATCTGTATGGCATGCATCTGTACAGTCGCTTGCCGTTAAAAGATACCGAAGTGAAGTTTATCTTAAGTGATGAAATTCCTTCGATTCATACCTGCCTGACCTTGAAGTCGGGGGTGCAGGTCAAATTGTATTGTTTACATCCGAAGCCGCCGAGTCCTACTGAGGCCAAAGATTCGACTTTAAGGGATGCCGAGTTATTGCTTGTGGGTGATCAGATCAAAGATCTGGACCAGAGCTGTATTGTGATGGGTGATCTGAATGATGTGGCCTGGTCGCGAACAACGCGTTTGTTCCAGCGTATTAGCGGCTTGCTCGATCCGCGGGTTGGACGCTATTTTATGAATACTTTCCATGCCAACTATCCTTTACTACGTTGGTCACTGGATCATATCTTTCATAGTACCGATTTTGGTTTAGTTAAAATGAAACGTTTGTCCCATATCGGTTCAGATCATTTTCCAATTTATGTGGTGTTGCAAACAGGTCTTCGCTTTGAACAGCAACAACAATCACTGCAACAGACGGCCGAAGATGAACAGGAAGCCCAAGAGGCCATACAGGAAGGCATAGAGAAGGCCGAAGAAGAGGAAAAAGTCGTGATTGATCCATTGGCTCAACCGCATAAATAGCAATGCGATTGTGTTGAAACGATGCAATTCCTTTTAATTTCAGCGCGTTGCTAAAACCTATGATTTTAAACTTTAGCTAATCAATGTACGTTATTTCGTACATGGATTTAAGTTTGTAACGAATAGCCCTACAGCTACAAAAGATTTATTCTAAATACATCAGCACAAGGACGCAGGAATGGATTTCCGATTAAGGATAAGCAGCGCTGAGATGGAACAGTCATCATGGATATGATGCATGCGATGGACGCAACCCAATAAAAATAACGTGAAAGCACAACCTCATTTGCCCGAGTTTTGCAGGATGCAAGGCTCGGGTTTTAATTTTTTTATTCATTCAGATGCTTTATTTTTCTCTCCTGCCGATATTTCAGTATCAGGGTGCGGTGGATCAATACGTTCAGGTTTTTTAGGTACCAGTTTTTTATAAATAGGCACAGTGATCTGCGCGGCTTCACATTTTTCCCATGCCAGGTCAATGCTCGGTAAGTCTGTAGCATAAAAAGCATTATAGCTGACGATCAAGGGCAGTTCGGTCTCGGCAAAACTCAGATCCAGCTCATAGCGGCGGGTTTCATAAGGGCGCAAGACCTGAATTTCATCCTGATCTGTCGCACATCTCAATGATTGTCCATGAAACATGATGGTTTCACCGACCTGAAATTCAATTGGACGGCAAAGCGGTACACGCTGATAGATATAATTGGAGGTGGTATTGCTAATTTCAATCTGTAAAGGTGCCATTGCCAAGGGCTGAAGCGAATTGACGGGGAACGGCTGTTTGGTTTTAGCATCAATAAAACCCATCGTGCGTTGTATGCCTTTACAGCTACTTTGACTCTCTTTCGGGATCGCGATGACGTACTCATAACGCTCATCCTTATCACCTGTTGACGGATTGGAAATCCCGCCGTTATTTCCACCCGGCAAAGGTTTCAGCGTTCCCGAACCACTTCCTCCCAAGCTGACATTAGCCGCAGAAAAATTTTCACCACATGCGGTCAATGCCAGGGCGGAAACTAAAAAAATGCTTGGGAAAAGTATTGTTTTCATTTTTATTGATCCTTAAAGAGATAAGGCACTTGCAGTTTTATCTGGCGATCATATTGATACACGCCAAAACGGAACTGATAGGTCGCCTCTGCTTGGTTCTGGTCGTGTTCGCAATGATGGATGGCAGCATTTAATAATTGTTTTGCCATGTCTTGCCACAGGTCGAGACTGAGTTGTCGAAGTGCTTCCACCGACTGGGCAGTCAGTTTCTCGGCATGGACGGCCTGTTCCAGATGAGTAAACGGTTTTTCACTGATAAAGTTATCAATTCCGGCTGCTAAATGGTCAGTCAGGTTGGCAGAGAAGAGCGCTTTACTCTCTTGCATTTGATTATCCGGTGTAAAGCTATTTTGCTGCAAAATCACCTGCTGGTCTTGTTGTTCAACCACACCTAAACGTTGCAGTTCAAAAAGAATCGAACGCGGATGCTTTTCAGTCGAGATATGCTTAACCAGCGCTTCAAAGCTATCGGTTTCACCAGAAACCGGAATCTGATGGGGAAGATCCAGGGCAATCCAGCGTGCAATGACGCGGGCCGGAACGCTAATGGCAAAATTGGGTGCTTCGCTGGAAGTTTGAGTGGCCTGTTGCCGAAACGCACTGACATCCTTACGGTGTAGACCGGATAGTAAACTGACCGCTGAATCGGTTTTATTCTGTTGAATCCGGTCGAGTTCTGCGAGTGCCTGTTGATAAAAGATGGGTTTCAAGGCAGCAACAAAGTCGGTATAGCCTACCCCTGAATGAATTAACCAGCGCGCAATATGCTGCATCATTGGAAAAATGCTTTCCAAAGTGGTTTCTGCCTGCTGGGCAATGATGCCCTGGGTATTGTCGGCAGATAATTCGTTTTCGGTCATGAGCGGATGGGTTGGTTTTACCATTAAAGCACCTGAAGAGTTGAAGCAGGATCAGTCATTGTCTGATCCGGTATTAGCTATAGCTGGACGTGGGAAATGATTCAGCGCCAGTATTGTCGATATTAAAATGGGTAAATGACACACTGATAGAGATATCCAGACTCTCGACACAATGCCACCAGCCGAGAGGAATAAATAAAGCTTCACCTGGTTCCAGAATGCATTCGATTGTGCTGCTTAAGGCAAAGTCTGGAAACGATTCTGTGATATCGGGTTGATAAGGATTGGCAACTTTGCTGAATACTGCGACATCATTATATAAATTGGCAACTTGTAGCGCCGGAATTAAGGTGACTTTTTTACGGCCGTAAATTTGAACCAGAATATTATTGGTCAAATCATGGTGTAGAGGGGTAAATGCACCTTTGGGTCCAAACCAGATAAAGCTGCGATCATAGACCTGACGATGATCTGTATAGCCATGGAAATGATCAATGTCCTGAAATAATGCGGCTAAGCAGGACTGGCTGGCTTTGGCATTGTTGGCCGTCATGTAAAAATTATTCGAGTGAGGGGTGTGTTCAATTAAATCGACAAATTCCCGCATCAACATCTTGGTTTTATGTTGCACCGAGTTGCGTTCAAATAGGGGATCCTGTTCACGGTTAAACTGTACTTCAATTTCCTGATTTCCCACCGTTTTTTTGAAATACTGCGGTGACCACTTATGTAATGCAGGCCAATGATCGATTGAACCTGTGAGCACCACAGCTAAGTTCCGGCTGTAATACGCTTGAATGAATTGCTCGAATGAGGGGAGCGCGATACGGCTCAAGGACTGATAGTCAGGATTTAAACGGGCAAAATGGTCGAGCGTGTGGAGCAACCAGTTTCTTTTCTGCACTAAAAAATGCTGTTCTTGAGCGATTTGAAAATAAGGATGCTGTTTTAACTGCACCAGCTCGAGGGCGATATCAATTTCACTTAAGCCTTGTTGTTGCAAGCTTTGATAAATATAGGTTTGATCTGCTCCATTCAACACCGCCTGCGCCAGCCATTTTTTTTGCTGGGGATTAAAAGCACTGCTCAGTTGGGCCTGTTTTTCTAATGCGATCTGTTCGAGTTGATGATAGTGCTGTGGATCCAGCGACGTCTGGGGTGCAACATTTTTGTCCAGATCAATTAAGCCTTCACGTCGTAAAATCCTGACGAGATCATTGGGATGACAGCCGCGTTCTAAATTTTCTTCTAGCCACTGCTGCCATTCTTGAGGTAAGGCATTGAGTTGTCTGGCTAAGTTTTCTTGTGTATCCATACATTCAGCCCATCAATAAATTATTTTTGACCTTTCGTTATTAATTTACGCACAAATATATTTGCACTCAAGCAAAAAAGTGTTAAATTTTCACATCTATAAATATGTGAAAAAATCACACAGAGGGTAAAATAATGAAAAATATATGGACACAATTCGCACTGAGCATGACTTGTGCAGTACTAGTCGGCTGTGGCTCGGATCATGATTCCGATTCAACACCTACACCGACTCCAACCCCAACGCCTACACCGACTCCAACCCCAACGCCTACACCGACTCCGACTCCAACCCCAACGCCGACACCAACTCCAACACCGACTCCAACACCAACGCCTACACCGACCCCAGTCGTGGCTGACCGCTTTGTTGGTTCTTGGCTAGGCGGCCTTTGCCATAACGGTGCACGAACAAATTTAACCGTGTATAAAACTTCAGATAATAGTGTTCGCTTTACCACTGAAAAACGTCAGTTTGAAAAAGAAGATTGTACTGGGGCTGTGATTAAGAACTATGTGGTTGCCAATGAGGATGCCTTGCTTACCGAGATTGCGGCTACACAAAGTAGTGGTACGACGACCATGAACCGAGCAAAAAACAGTGATAAGTTTAGGCCGAATGGATCGATTTATAGCTATGGTTTTAAAGCAGATGCAATGTGTGAATTTCAAAATGGCACAATCACGGTGCAAGAAGTACAGTCCATTATGGATGCTATTGATCCATCGAGGACCGTAACCTGCTATACCCGTACCAATGTTGAGGGCTATAGCTTATTTAAACCGACTGTAAAAAAAGCCACCGCAAGCTATCGCCTATTAGACAACCAGAGCTCTCTCGAGAATTTCCTGACGCAAGCCAATGAGCAGGGGCGTCAGGGCTTTGCCTTAGTCAGTCACTCTCTGGATGTAAAAAAGCCCAATAGTGATTTCCCTGAACCTAAAAATTTATATATTAAAAATAATGCTTCGACCGATAGCTATAGTTATAAAATCGCTGATGTCACCACCAATGTAGTAGCCAATGTTTATCTGTTCTGGTTAGCCGAAATTAAAAAACAAGGCGTTGCAGGCTTCGCGTATAAGTCATCATTGGGTGAGTCACCAAGCTATACTTATAAATATTTATTTGTTAAAAATGATAAAAAACCAGCAACTTATAGTTATGACAACCGCTTCTTGACCGATACCAGCCGCGCTAATATTCTGGCCGTATTTAACCAGCTCGGGGCTCAGGGCTGTAAGTTAATTTATGCGGGCAGTACCTTTACCTATAACGGTACAACCAATGGCACGTTTTATGTACCCACCTGTGTAAACAGCAGTACTCATAACGGTACTTATAGTTATCGCTATTTTGAAATGCCAAAAACGGAAGCAGGATTCTATGATGACAATCCAACCAAGCTAGACCTGTTACTCAAACAGCAGGCCGCGGAAGGCTATCACCTGATTGATAAGGATAATGCAATTGCATTCTTTAACACCAAAGGCTATTTATTTGAACGTGATAGCAGCAGCACAAGCAATATTGAATCCAAGGTCTTTAACGAAGATGCAATTTATAAACTGGATCTTGCGAGCGAGGTACAAAACCGATTACAAGATCAGGGTAATCTTGGCTGGTTTATCAATGTGAAATTAGGCTCGGTTTATAGTAACACCCCAACCTATTACGATTTAAGTTCAGGCGTGATTTTCCCGAATTAAGTCTTGTTGTTTTATTAAAGAAAGAGCCGATTCATGTATATGGATCGGCTCTTTGTTGCTTAGTAAATTTTTTCGTAGCCTTCGGCTCTGGTTTTAAAACGGCGGTGGAACCACATCCATTGCGTCGGTGCGATACGTAATTGAGCTTCAATAATCTGATTGACCCGAATCGCATCACCCACTTCATCTTCGCTTGGCATATTGTCCACAATCGGTTCAATCAGGACTTTATATTGTGGATTACGGACATCGCCGTAGCGATAAAAATACAGCGGAATTGCCACCGCTTTTGAAATTTTGAGTAAACGGCGATGTGCCGTGACCGTTGCTGCGGGGACACCAAAGAAAGGGGCCATGACACCTTGTTTTAAACCGAAATCCTGATCCGGGCTATACCAGATGGCGCCACCGTCTTTAAGGCGACGGATCAAGCCGCGCATATCATCATGATCGATCTGGTGCTGATAAATAGTGGCACGGCAACGATAAATCAGCATATCCAGCATAGGATTGTTTTGTGGTCGATACACCACATCCGGCTCAAAATACTGGGCACAGATATAACCGCCGGCATCAAGCAAGGTACTGTGCGTACCCAATAACAGGATGCCTTTGCCTTGAGCCTTTGCTTCAGTGATATGTTCTAAACCTTCAATGCTATGACGGCCCTTAAACCATTGCGGGCAGTACCAGGCATTCAGGGTTTCAAACACTCCCAGCATCATATCAACAAAAACCTGCTTGGCCTGAGTTTCGACTTCCGCAGGCGACCATTCTGGAAAACACAGTTCCAGATTGCGAAGCGTGGTTTTTCGGCGCGACTTGAGCAGATGCCAGAATAAGCCTGCTAAGCCATGGGCCAAGCGCCACTGGATTGCCCAAGGGAGAATGGCCAATAACATAAGGAAAAAAATGGCGATCCAGATTTTCCAATACTTGGGTAATAGAAATTCCCATTGAAATTCGCCAGGAATATAAGACTGCTTTTGACTCATAAACTTAGTAGAGTAAATAATGTTGAATTTTGGAGCAGTGTAACATGAAGTGCGCCTGAGAATATGCCCACACGCTTTGGTTCGGCTGCTACTCGACGGAAAATGAATGAGAGTTTTTTGCTTGTTGTACTGCTGTAATACAATGAGCTCATACCTGACTTAATTAAGATTAAGCCCCATACAACAAAAAAAGGTGAAGGATGATGAATATTCAGGAAATATCACAAGGAAAGAAAGTCGACGCTCAGCAAATGATCGAGTTTTATGATCAGCTAGAGGAAATAGACTGTGCATTTATGTATGGTCGCTGGAAAGGATATGAGGTCATCACTGGGCATCCAATGAATGGTCTGTTAGCGCAGGCAAACTGGTATGGAAAATTATTGATAGATCAGGAAACGGTCTATCCCCTAGTGTTGCTGAATACCAAAAAAACAGCGTTATTTTTCATTGATCCAAAGTGGCTGCCTTTAAATCTGGATTTTAAATTCTTGAAAAAAAATGCCAAGTCTCTGGCTGGTGGCTTGAAACTTCTAAAAACCAAAGACAGTAAGGCCCGTTTAAGAATGACTGAGTTTCGAGGGAAAATATCGGCCACGATGATTTATGATGAAAAGCCGATACACGATGTGTTTCGAAAAATAGATGAGAATACCGTATTGGGCTGGATGGATATGAAACAGCAGCCCCAGCCTTATTTCTTTATTCTGCAACGCGATGATAATAGCTCGCTTGGTTTTGAGTGAGTTCATGCTCTACAAGAATTTACCTGTTGCGAATTGAAGCTTAGATCAAATTGTCTCTACACTTTTAAATCTAAAAGATAAAGCGCATGCTTTTATCGATAGGCCAATCATTATTTCGATCAGGAGATCAGGGTGAAAACGATAAACATCATCCAGGGAGATATTACTCAGATTGCCGTAGATGCGATTGTAAATGCAGCGAATACTTCATTGCTTGGTGGCGGTGGTGTAGATGGTGCAATTCATCGAAAAGGCGGCGCCGAAATTTTAGCGCAATGTCAAAAAATACGGGCAAAACAGGGTAGTTGTGCGGTTGGTGAGGCGGTTATAACCACTGCCGGAAATTTGCCTGCAAAATATGTCATTCATACCGTTGGACCCACTTGGGTCGATGGCCAGCACGATGAAGCGTTATTGCTGGAAAATGCGTATCGGAATAGTTTTAAACTGGCTGAAAATTTGCAACTACAAAGTATGGCATTTCCGAATATTTCTACAGGAATTTATCGTTTTCCTAAACAGCTGGCTGCTCAAATTGCGTTAAAAACAATTGCTGAACAATTAAAACAGAGTCAGTTTATAACAGATGTCATTTTTGTCTGCTTTGATGATGAGAATTTTAATATTTATCAGTCATTAAAAGAGAATCTTAAGATTTAATCTTCGATTTGATTTTAAATAGAGCATCCATCCCGAACAGATAGATGCTCACTGGTTATTTAATTGCCTTTGCTGAGATTTTCCAGCTCATCCCAACGTTCCAGCTTTTCTAGCAATAACTCGTCAATTTCTGCGAGACGCTGGCTGGCTTGAGTCGCTGCATTGGTATCACTGACAAACCATGAACCATCCGCCAGTTTCTCTGATAAGGTGGCTTGTTCAGTCTCCAATGCTTCAATTTCAGCAGGCAACTGTTCAAGCGCACGCTGATCTTTATAGCTGAGTTTTACTTTCTTCGGTGCAGTAGCGTTTGCAGCTGCGGCAGCCGCTTCAGCTTTGGCTTGTGCTTTTTTTACATCACTTTTCTGATCAACGACTTTCTGGTCTGGACGTTGTTCTAGATAGTCCTGATAGCCACCGATATATTCATCAATATTACCTTTGCCATCAAATACCCAGGTTGAGGTCACAACGTTATCCATAAAGGCACGGTCATGCGAGATCAGCAGCAAGGTACCTTTGTATTCCGATAACATTTCTTCCAGCAACTCAAGCGTCACCATATCCAGGTCATTGGTTGGCTCATCCATCACAATCAGGTTGGATGGCTTGAGTAACAATTTTGCGAGGAGAATACGGTTGCGTTCACCACCAGAAAGCGCTTTAACAGGGGTGCGGGCACGTTCTGGAGAGAACAGGAAGTCTTGTAAATAGCTATAGATATGACGGCGGTTACCATTCACATCGACAAAGTCTGAGCCTTCTGAAACGTTAGCCATCACGGTCTTTTCCAGATCGAGTGCATTACGTAATTGGTCAAAATAGGCGATTTCAAGTTGGGTACCGGTCTTGACTGAACCGCCATGCTCGATTTCACCCAGAATGGCTTTGATTAAGGTGGTTTTACCGACACCGTTGTCACCGACCAGACCGATCCGGTCGCCACGCAACACGATGGCAGAGAAATCTTTAATCAGGGCTTTGCTGTCGTAACTCACACTCAGGTTTTCAATTTCAAACACCAGCTTACCAGAGCGATTGGCTTCCTGGGTTGCCATGCTGACCTTGCCTTGTTGTGAACGACGTGCCTTAGACTGTTCACGCAAGTCTTTCAAGGCACGAACACGCCCTTCGTTACGGGTACGACGTGCTTTAATACCTTGACGAATCCAGGCTTCTTCTTCAGCTAACTTTTTATCGAATAGAGCATTCTGCTTTTCTTCTGCTTCCATTTGCTGTGCTTTGAGGTCGAGATAACGTGAGTAGTTCCCTTCGTAGCTCCGCAAAATACCACGATCCAGCTCGACAATACGGGTCGCGATACTGTCAACAAATGAACGGTCATGCGAGATAAATAGTAGGGTCAGGTTATTCTGATCCAGTAAGAATTTTTCGAGCCATTCGATACTTTCAACATCGAGATGGTTAGTGGGTTCGTCCAGTAACAGAACATCGGGTTGAGTCAGTAAAGCGCGCGCCAACAGTACGCGACGTTTACGTCCGCCAGATAAATCTGCCAAGTCAGCATTCGGATCAAGTCCCATTTTACTGAGAATCGAGTTGACCTTGTTTTCGAGCGCCCAGCCATCGAGCTGATCGAGTTTGTGCTGCAGCATGCCCATACGGTCACAGGCTTCCATATCGCCCAGTACGCAGGCATCGCTGGCTTCATGATATTCTTTTAAAACATTGGCAGCTTCGCCAGCACCCTCGGCCACGATATCTGCAACTTTACCCGAGTCCATCGGGACGTCTTGGGCTAACATTGAAACAGTTAAACCGTTTTGAATGGAAACTTCGCCGTTATCCGGTAACAGGCTTCCCTCAATCAGTTTTAATAAAGTAGACTTACCTTCGCCATTACGACCAATTAAACAGACTCGTTCGCCACGTTCCAGGTTAAAGTTCGCGCCGTCGAGTAAGGCAGGTCCGCCAAATGCGAGATGGACATCCCTTAAAGTAATATAGGCCATAATGTTTCCTAAAAGTTCAGATGAGGTCTGAAATGACTAAACCACAAAATTTTGATGATCACGCGTCATTTTCCGCACCCATTGAAGATTTGCAAGTCCGAATTGCATTTTTAGATGATTTAGTTGAACAATTGAATCAACAACTGGCACTTCAGACCCAAGAAATAGCCGATCTAAAAAAACAGATGCAACTGTTATATCGTCGGGTTGAATCATCGGATTTATCGGACGGGATTGCGCCTTTTGATCCGATGAGTGATAAACCGCCGCATTATTAAGCGATTTGCCATCATAAAATACCTGTTGAATAGAGATTCAAGAATCAGAGATGTATTTATTGTGTATTTCTGGCATTCATCATATTTTAAACTTTAGAAAAATAAGGTTAGATAACTGCGATCTCTTCAAGTTTGAATGATAAATCAAAGCCTTGAAAGTCGACTGTAAGGAAAGCTTGCCTTTTGGATTCAAGTTATGTAACGCTAATAAAAGGACATTTTGGGCAACTTTATGAGTAATATTGGAATTTGGATCACAGTTGCGATTGTACTGTTTGTACTTGGCTCGATTTTTGGCTTACGTGTCAGTCCCCGAGAAAAAGCATTGGGCATGATGCGCGATCAGGCACGAAAAATGGGCTTGCATCCACGTTTAATCGCCGCACCAGAATGGACGAAAATTCCAATGGCATCAGAAAAGCGTGCCAGCATGGTGGCTTATTATAGTGTCCTGATTCCAGATGCCCGCCTGCCGCTTATGCGTGCAAGAGTGGTGGATGGCAAGCTTCAGGTCGTGCAAGGTGATCAGAAATTTAATGATTTAACCATTGCATTAAAAGGAGTTTATGCTATTGATATGCAGGCAAACTGTGTTGGGCTATATTGGGATGAAGAAACTGACTTAAAAGCCACACAGCTTGAACAGATAAAAACTTATTTACATGAATTGGCTCAACGCTAATTTATTGATTGAACACAGGAAAAACGATTTATTATGGCGAAAACTCCACGCTCTGCTTCAGAAAGCACAGCAGCTTCCGCGTCTGCTGCAAAGAAACGTGCCTTAGTGATTGTGGAGTCGCCTGCAAAAGCGAAAACAATTAATAAATATTTAGGCTCACAGTTTGTGGTGAAGTCATCGGTCGGTCATGTCCGTGATTTACCGACAGGCGGCGGAGCGAAGTCTAGCGAAAAGAAGCCGGCAACGCGTGTCAAGCTGACTGAACAGCAAAAAGCGGAAAAAGCCCAATCTGCGCTGATTAACCGTATGGGTGTTGATCCGGAACATGACTGGATTGCACATTATGAAGTGCTGCCCGGCAAAGAACATGTGGTTGCCGAACTGAAAAAACTTGCCAAAGATGCCGATGCAATCTATCTCGCAACGGATTTGGATAGAGAAGGGGAAGCGATTGCCTGGCATTTAAGAGAAGTGATTGGTGGCGATGACAGTCGTTACCATCGTGTGGTCTTTAACGAGATTACCAAAAATGCCATTCAGGAAGCTTTTAAACAGCCAACACGCCTCGATTTAAACCGTGTTAATGCACAGCAGGCACGTCGTTTCCTTGACCGTGTGGTGGGCTTTATGGTGTCGCCATTGCTGTGGGAAAAGATTGCCCGTGGCTTATCGGCAGGCCGTGTACAATCGGTTGCAGTCAAACTGGTGGTCGAGCGTGAACGTGAAATCCGTGCCTTTATCCCGGAAGAATACTGGCAGGTGTTTGCAGATACCTTGTCGAAGAAAGATGACATTCGTCTGGAAGCGGTGAAACAAGCAGGTAAGACGCTTAAACTCAAGAATAAAGCCGAAACCGATGCGTTATTGAACGTATTAAAAGATGCCGAATATAAGGTGGCATTACGCGAAGATAAACCGACCAAGGTCAATCCAAGTGCACCGTATATCACCTCAACCCTCCAGCAAGCAGCAAGTACCCGTCTAGGTTTCTCGGTGAAGAAAACCATGATGCTGGCACAGCGTTTGTATGAAGGTGGTTTTATTACCTATATGCGTACCGACTCAACCTTCTTGAGTGATGACGCGGTGAATATGGTGCGTAATCATATTCAGCAAAATTTTGGTGAAAAATATGTGCCGGCCAAGCCAAACCGTTATGGCAATAAAGCAGGTGCGCAAGAAGCCCATGAAGCGATTCGTCCATCCGATGTCGGATTGACGGGTGACAAACTTGCGGGTGTCGAGCGTGATGCTCAGCGTTTATATGATTTGATCTGGCGTCAGTTTGTCGCTTGTCAAATGACACCAGCAGAATATTTATCTTCGACTCTGACGGTTGAAGCGGCAAATGTTGAGTTAAAGGCAAAAGGCCGTACTTTAGTCTTTGATGGTTTTATCCGTGTTCGTGGTGCCAACAAATCAGATGATGATGTTCTGCTGCCAGCCGTAAAAGTAGGCGAAGTGCTCAAGTTAGAAAAGCTTGATCCAAGCCAGCACTTTACCAAACCACCTGCACGTTTTACCGAAGCATCTTTAGTAAAAGAACTTGAGAAAAAAGGCATTGGCCGTCCATCGACCTATGCGGCGATTATCTCAACGATTCAAGAACGTGGTTATGTCAAACTGGAAAACCGTCGTCTCTTTGCCGAGAAGATGGGTGAGATTGTGACGGATCGTCTGGATGAAAGTTTTAATAACCTGATGAACTATGCTTTCACCGCAGATTTAGAAGGTCAGCTTGACCGTGTAGCGACAGGTGAGCGTAACTGGAAAGAGCTGTTAGACACTTTCTACGGTGACTTTAAAAAGCGTTTGACCAATGCACAAGGCGAAAGCGGCATGCGCCGTAACCAGCCGGTTGAAGTGCCAGATGTACCATGTCCTGAATGTGCGCGCCCGATGCAGGTACGTACCGGAACAACAGGCGTATTCCTGGGATGTTCAGGTTATAACCTGCCACCAAAAGAGCGTTGTAAGGGTACACTGAATTTAACACCAGTTGAGTCTTTAGCTGCATTGTCGGATGATGATGGTGCTGAAACCGCTGACTTGATGTCGAAACATCGTTGTCCTAAATGCGGTACGGCGATGGACAGCTATGTGGTTGACGGGGGGCGTAAATTACATGTCTGTGGTAATAACCCGGATTGTGATGGCTACGAAGTCGAAGAAGGTGAATTCAAGATCAAGGGCTATGATGGCCCAACCATTCCATGTGATAAATGTGATGGTGAAATGCAGTTGAAAACTGGCCGTTTTGGTCCGTATTTTGCCTGCTCAAGCTGTGACAATACCCGTAAGGTCTTGAAGAGTGGTCAGCCAGCACCTCCACGTGTTGATCCGATCAAAATGGAACACTTGCGCTCAACCAAGCATGATGATTTCTTTGTATTGCGTGATGGCGCGGCTGGTTTATTCCTGGCTGCAAGTAAATTCCCGAAAATTCGCGAAACACGTGCCCCGAAAGTGGCTGAGTTACGTAGCGTTGCGGAACAGCTTGATCCGAAGTATCAATTCCTGCTGCAAGCGCCAGATGTTGATCCTGAAGGCAATCCAACCGTGGTGAAATTTAGTCGTAAGAACCAGTCACAATACGTAGGTTCTGAAACGGCAGAAGGCAAACAAACCAAGTGGAGTCTGGTGTTCCAAGACGGAAAATGGGTTGAAGCTTAAACATTCAGATTTAAAAAAATGCTAGCACTTGCTAGCATTTTTTATCGCATCAAGAAAAACAACAACGATATTTTTATTGGGGAAAGTCTATGTGGAAAAATATTCGGGTCGCGATCTTGCTGGTCGTGTTGCTGGTGGTCGCTGTAAATGCCTATCGTGATCAGAATCAGGACTGGAATCAACCGATTCATATTTTATTGCATCCGATTAATGCTGATGGTTTAGAGACCACACAACAGTATATTCAACAATTACAGCAAGATGACTTTGCTGAGGTGAAACAGTATTTAGAGAAAAATAGCCAGCAGTATCGCGGGCAAAGCAGCTATTTCATGATTCAGATTGGGCGGGAACTGCAACAAACACCACCAAAGATGTCTGAACAGCCGAGTATCTTAAATAATATTCTATGGAGCCTAAAGTTTAGATTCTATGCATGGAAACAGCATCAATCGGGAGATGGCTCTCCGAGTTTGACCTTATATCTGAATTTCTACGATCCGAAGCAGAGCAGGGAATTGAAGCATTCAACTGCACTGGAGCGTGGACGGATTGGTTCGGTCAATTTATTTGCTTCACCCAAACAGGCTGCACAGAACAATGTGGTGTTGGTACATGAGTTACTGCATGGCTTCGGCGCGACAGATAAATATAATCTGAATAATGGCGAACCGATTTTCCCGATTGGCTATGCCCAAGCCGATCAGCAGCCTTTATATCCACAAACTGAAGCTGAAATTATGGGAGGAAGAATTCCCTTGTCCGAACATAAAAGTAAAATGCCCAATGACCTGAATGAAACAGTCATCAGTATTTTAACGGCCAGGGAAGTGGGTTGGATCAAGTAAATTGTGGATAAGTTTAGATTTATCCATAGCATTCAACAGAACACTCAAAAATATGAAATAAAACCCAAGTTTTCTGACATTCCATCATTAATTTTCAACATGCCTTATACAGAATTTTGTGTCGAACAGGCCCAATATAGACATATAACATTGAAGATAAAAGAGTAAATAATGATGAAAACAGTGGGTAACGATCTGATTCGCAATCAGCTCCACGCTGATCGTAAATGGTATCTGTTATTGGGCGTGTTACTGGTTATTTTTGGCTTGGTTCTTTTAGCTGCGCTACCATTCGCCACCTTGTCTGCGGTACTTTTATTTGGTGTCTTGATGATGCTGGGCGGCATTTTGCATTTTATTGCCGCATTTACCGTCTTTAAAGGCGGTACGCGCTGGTTGTGGGCTTTATTTGGTGTGCTGTACTTGGTGGCAGGTTATTTTGCCTTTACCACACCGGTGATCACTGCGGTGGTGCTCACCAGCTTTTTGGCAATTGCCCTGATTATTGCGGGGATTATACGCACTGTGAATGCATTTATCCTGAGACCGGTTTCTGGTTGGGGCTGGGTGCTGTTTTCAGGCATATTAACCTTACTTACCGGGATTTTAATCCTTTCATCACCGGATTCACCTTTCTGGGTGTTGGGAATGTTCTTGGCAATTGATATTTTATTCCAGGGAATTAATTACCTGACCTTTGCGGGAGCGATCAAACAGTTGCCGCATAGCTCAACCACCGCCTAACTCATTCGCTAAAATTGTAGGGCGTGCCTTTTGCACGCCCTTTTTGTTTTGTAGCGAGAAACATTTGCATGGCTTTAGTCTGTTAAAATATCGATTCGTTTGTAACTGACCGATTATATGACGCTTGCCAAGCTAATTGATGAACTGAATCCACAACAGAAACAGGCTGCCACCACGACTGCACAAAATTGTCTGGTTTTGGCAGGAGCGGGATGTGGTAAAACCAAGACCATTGTGGCGAGATCGGCATATTTAATTGATCAGGGTTTGCCTGCACAGCAGATCCAGATTCTGACCTTTACCCGTCGGGCTGCAAGTGAAATTGTCACCCGTGTCGAGCAGCATATGGGTGCACAGGCCAAAGGTTTGCGTGCATCCACCTTCCATACCTTTTGCATGTATTTGTTACGTCGTAATCCGCGCGCTTTTGGACTGACCCAGTTCAGCATTATTGATCGTGATGATCAGTTGCTGATGTTCCGTTTACTGCGCGGCAAGGATAAGGGCAATGTATTGCCAAAAGCGGCTGAATTATGTGATCTGTATTCATATGCCCGTAATACCAAGACCAAACTTTCAGATGCCTTATTAGAACAGTTACCGCAAGCAGTGGAGTACAAGGCGCAAATTGCGGAACTGATGCAAGCCTATGAACAACGTAAGCAAGAACGTAATTTTCTTGATTATGATGACATCTTGTCGATTGTGGCCGTGCATTTGCAAAACTCAGCTGAATTGGTGCAATGGGTTACCGGCTTCTGTTCAGCACTACTGGTCGATGAAATGCAGGACACCAATCCGTTGCAATGGGCGTTGCTGCAACCCTTAGTCGGTAAGGTCAAACTGTTTTGTGTCGGCGATGATGCACAATCGATTTATGGCTTTCGTGGGGCAGATTTTGAAAATATCCATCATTTTAAGGAACGTGTCCCTGATGCCCAAGTGCTGACGCTGGAAATGAATTATCGTTCCACGCAGGGTATTCTGGACTTATCCAACTGGTTACTGGCGCAAAGTCCGATTGAGTATGGCAAACATTTGCAAGCCTATCGCGGTAAGGGCCTAAAGCCTCAGTTGCATATCCTGAGCAATGAGTTTGAAGAAGCCAACTGGATTATTCAGGATTTAAATCGCCGGCATATGCAGGGAGCTGCATGGGCAGAGCATATGGTGCTGTTGCGTTCGGGTTTTAGTGGACGTTATCTGGAAGGAGCCTTGATTGCCGCCAATATTCCCTACCGTTTTATTGGTGGGGTGAAACTGC
Organism: Acinetobacter sp. WC-323; assembly: GCF_000314615.1. Lineage (NCBI taxonomy): Bacteria > Pseudomonadati > Pseudomonadota > Gammaproteobacteria > Moraxellales > Moraxellaceae > Acinetobacter > Acinetobacter sp. WC-323. The sequence goes on along the minus strand of NZ_AMZS01000058.1, from coordinate 34,451 downwards.
TGGAATCGGCACATGTGAAGGATGTGCTGAGTCTACTCCGTGTTAGTGTCAATCCGCAGGACGATCTGGCATGGATGCGCTTCCTGACGCTCTGGGATGGTGTCGGTGATATTGGTGCCAGCAAGCTGGCTCAGGAACTGATCCAGCTGCCTGATATTGAGGCGCGTTGCCAGCGTTTAGAGCGTCATGGCAAAGTGCCGCAACAAGCCATTCTGATCCTGATGCAGCTGGATGTGTTGCAGCAACATGTCGAAGCCTGTATTGGGCTGGCGCTGGATGCCTTGAATGAACAACTGGAAAATAACTATAAAACCAAAGATTGGACCCGCCGTGTCAAAGATTTTGACTTGGTCAAGCAACTGGCACGTAAGCACAGTTCGCTTGGGGAGTTTCTGGAGGAATATGTACTCGATCCAATTTCGGTCTCGGAAATTGATAAAACCCCAGATCAGGACTTGGTAACATTGATTACCATCCATTCGGCTAAAGGTGCCGAGCAAAAAGTCTGTTATGTACCGCATGTTTCGCCAACGCAGTATCCGCATGCACGGGCACAGGGCGATTTTGACGATGTGGAAGAAGAGCGTCGAGTGTTGTATGTGGCCTTAACGCGTGCCGAGAATGAACTCATTTTGACAAAACAGAATTTAAATCTATGGGCACATGATCAATATGATGAGCTCGGTCGCAAAATAGAAAGTTATTTTCTCAATGATTTACCTCAACATTTAGTTGATGTCCAGATTCACCGGGATATTCCACGTGGCTATGGCCAAAGCAATCGTTCTCTTAGCGCTGCAATCAATTTAGGTTTTGGCATTGATTTCGATTAAACTAGGCAGATTCAATTTCTTTTGATTCACCGATTTGAGGGTGAATCATGTTTTAGGTTTTAGCATGAAAATTTTAGTTCGTAATTTAGATCGTAGCGTGACCGAAGCAGAAGTGCTCGACTTATTTAAAGCCTATGGCAAAGTCGAGTCGTGTGTGGTGGTCAAAGATGCTGAAACAGGAAAATCGAAAGGCTTTGGATTTGTAGAGATGCCAAATCCGCGTGAAGCGATTAAAGCGGTAAAAGGCTTAAACACCTTGAAAGTAAAAGGCTACGGCATCCGTGTGAAAATTGCGGAAGATCAAGCTTAATTCTGTATGTTAAAGCAATATACCGCTTTATCGGTTGTTGCTCCAAATGCCGGGCGAATTGTGTAAGGTCAGAAAACCTTGGAAGTTCGCTCATGGCATCCTGAGGTATTGCCTTTAAAAGATGTAGTAATTGTCGAGAATCAAAACTTTCTGTTGCAGGATGGTGATGAAGAAGCTGATTTGACCGTTGCCTTAGTCGATATAGAAGCCGTTCATGCATGGCGAGTGGATGAAGTTGAAGCTGCTTGCGCATCATATTGGGCTGAAGGCTATTTCGCTTGGATGATTGCGAATGTCCGTCCATTCGACCAACCCATTCAAGTCATGGCTCAGCGAAAACTTTATCTGCTCGAGGTGGGCATCGAGTAACTTGTCTTCGCCTTATTTACCCCATGTTTGTCCCCAACCCTGACAAGGGTTGATAAAATAGCCATAGATATTGGTGATTTCTTGTTGGTCGATTAAGCCATTATGATCCTGATCGAGTGCTTTAAAAATCTTTATGCGTTTACGGTCGAGCGGGAAAAATTGTTTTTGCCAGGAAACAGGTTGATCTTTTAGGTCAATGAGTTTTGTCCATTCATTTTGATCAATCATTTGATCTCGGTTGAGATCGTAATCGGCATAGAGCTTTTCCCAGTCCAAACCGGCAGGTTCACAGCTATAACTCATTGAAATCGCCATACAGTATATTAAGCTCAGGATGGCTTGTTGAATATGACGCATGAGCGGGCTCAAAAGATATTGATTTTATCATTAAAGCATTTAATCTTAAGCTATCCAAGTGGAAGGATTTTGAAGGAAAAATATTATGTCCCGTGTTGCTCGTTATCATGCAGATCGTACCAATCAGAAACTGTATTTCGCCCGTCTCGCATGTCAACAAGCTGAGCAAACAGAACATATTCAACAAGCACAGGCTTATCGTGAAGCTGCTGTTTTCCATTTGCATGGGGCAATATTGGCATTTTTGCAAGAACTGGTGCGTTATTATCGCCTGAATGACTTGCAGCCGACCTTTAAGTCGATTGAAGAACATATGGCAGATAAAGGGCAGGTCTCTCCAGAGATTCAGGTATTACAACAACTGGCTAAAGATGGTTTTGTGGCTGAATTGAAACGTGCCTATCGGATGTGTCAGTATGCACCCGAGCCCTCTGCACCAGAACCTGAAAATGAAACCTCTTCTAATTTGATTATCAAGGTGACGCAAAGCCCACAGGCATGGTTGCCCGATGCCAAAATCTTACGTGAATGGCATCGTGAATTAAGTCACTTAATTGATGGTTTTCGTAATGAAATGGTGGAGTTCTAAGTCGAAACTTTAAGACGACTTGAAATCTATTCCCTCAGCACTTATATAAATAAGACGTGAGAGCGCAAAGTGCCAAATACTTTGCCACCATGTTGAAACATGGAGAAAATTTATGTCAATGCAACAGTTAAAAGAATTATTTGGTAATCAGGAAGCAATTCTTGAATTGGTTCAACTCGAAGGTGGTGAGCTTGCTTTGCGCAATGCGGGTTCTGAAAATGAGCCTTTGGTCAAAATCCAGTTTAGCGATGAGGTGAAAGCCATCCTCGGAGACCAGACGCCAGCGGTCGCGCAACACATGATTCAGGCAGCCTTGTTCGGATTGCTGGAAAAGCAGATGAATCAGTGGCAAGCCGAAGTGCTGGATGAGCAACCTAGCCATTTCAGCTAATCCTGAAAAATAAAAAAGCGTACTCAAGGTACGCTTTTTCGTTTAAAGCAGTTTGTTAATGGGCTTCGGTCTGATGCGCGAGTTCAATCTGATTGAGGATATGATGGCTCATATTCTTGGCCATTTCCTCTTTGGCATAGAATACTTCCCCAATATTTTCCTCACGGATAATCACTGCTTCTTCTTTACTTTCTGCACAGATCAGGACCTGAATTTCAGGATTAAGCTGTTTAGAAATATCCACGATACGATGAATATCCAGAATATCCATCGGTGAGATCACTAACAGGCGTGCATGCTGAATGTGTGCCTGAATCAAGACATTCGGTTCGGTGGCTTCACCGCTGACCGCTGCTCTGCCTTGGGCACGTAGTTTTTCAACAATTTCCCGGTTTTCTTCTGCAATCACCACTTTGATGTTTTGCTGCATCAGATTTTCACTAATACGACGACCCACCCCCCCATAGCCGATAATTACCACCTGATCGCGCAGGTAAGCCTGATCAACCTCATCCGGAAGCATCGCCAGTGGGTCACCACTACGTTCCAGTAAGCGTGCCAAATGCGAGCGCTCACGAATCCAGCGCTGTACGGGTTCGATGGCAGAGAACACAAATGAGTTCAGCGTAATTGAGAATAATGCGCCTGCAAGAATCAGGTTTTGTGCATCCGGTGTCAGTAAACCGAGTGATAAACCCAGTGTTGCCAGAATGAAGGAGAATTCCCCAATCTGGGCCAGACTTGCACCTACCGTTAAAGCAGTATTAATCGGGTAGCGGAAGAACAGCACCAAAGCCATTGCAGCCAAGGTTTTACCCACCATAATGATGGCAACCACCGCTAAAATCTTTAATGGGGCTTCGACCAAGATACTTGGATCGAATAACATACCCACGGAAACGAAGAATAAAATCGAGAAGATTTCACGGAGAGGCAGGGTTTCTTCTTCGGCACGATGACTAAAGTCCGATTCTTTAACCACCATCCCGGCAAAGAATGCGCCCAATGCCATGGATACACCAAATACCGCATATGAACCATAAGCAATGGAGACCGCAGCTGCTACTACAGTCAGGGTAAATAGTTCACGGGAGCCTAGACGTGCCACAAATTGCATGATCATCGGCACAAGACGTTTACCAATAATCAGCATGAAGGCAATAAAGCCCGTCACTTTTAGCAGGGTGATCCCGATCGTGACCCAGATGCTTTGTGAAGTATCGGTACCAGAAAGGGCTTGTCCGCCTAGCAATACCGCCGTTGCAGGGAGAAGTACCAGTGCTAACACCATCACTAGGTCTTCGACCAGAAGCCAGCCGACGGCAATTTTTCCATTCACCGAATCGAGCAGGCCACGATCTCCTAGCGCCTTGAGTAAGACCACGGTACTGGCACAGGACAAGCTTAAACCGAAGATCAACGCTGAACCGAAGCTCCAGCCCCAATACATGGACACCGCAACGCCGAGTAAGGTTGCCACGGCGATTTGTAAAATCGCACCCGGTAAGGCAATACGTCGAACCTGTAATAAATCTTTGAGGGAGAAATGCATCCCCACACCGAACATCAGGAACATGACCCCGAGTTCGGCCAGTTGATTGGCGAGCTGGATATCACCCACAACACCGGGCGTATTTGGACTAATAATAATACCGGCAACAAGATAGCCGATTAAAGGGGGGAGGCGTAGACGTGCTGCGATATAGCCAAAAATGAGGGCCATACCAAAACCGACAGCAAGTAATATAATTAAATCAACATCATGTGGCATCGGAGCTCCTTAATCGTTGCGGTTAAGGTAGAAATAAATGAGCATAAAACATGCCAAGAAAACAGCGAATAAATTGTAACAACTAAAATCGAATTTGTTGATGATAATTTTTTTAATTATCAAAAAAAATTATGTAAGAGATTTATTCATGTGTTTTTTTAGTTATACCGCGTTTTTCAGGCAAAAAAAACGACTTCAAAAGAAGCCGTTTTTTTAAAGAACTAAAATTATTTAATTTTAGCTTCTTTGAAGATGACGTGTTGACGGATTTTTGGATCAAATTTTTTGATTTCCATTTTTTCCGGCATAGTACGTTTGTTCTTAGTAGTGGTATAGAAATAACCTGTACCAGCTGTAGAAACGAGGCGAATCTTATCACGCATTGTTCAGACTCCTTAGATCTTTTGACCTTGAGCACGGAGATCAGCAACAACTTTCTCAATACCCAATTTATCAATAATACGCATACCTTTAGTGGTTAAACGAAGACGTACAAAACGCTTTTCGCTTTCTAACCAAAAACGGTGGTGGTGCAGGTTCGGCTCGAACCGGCGTTTGGTTTTGTTGTTTGCGTGCGACACGTTGTTACCAACGATAGGACGCTTGCCGGTAACTTGGCAAACCTTAGACATGGTGAACTCCATTGCTAGTTTATACAGCACAATTTCGTGCAACTAGCCATTCAAGTAAACGGATGAAATCATTCAAGGGGCGTTTTATACCAAAAATACGATTAAAAGACAAGCGAATTTGGTAAAAACAAGACATGATCTGGTGTGATAGATCATGCCTTAACCAGCTTAACGAAATAGTGTTTTTAAAAGCAGTTTGTGTGTCGCTTTATTATACGGTGGCAGAATGAATTTTAAACTGTAAAGTTTAGGGCTGACCGGATTCGACATCATTGAGCGTTCATGTGAGAAGCTAAAGAAACCTTCTTTGCCATGATATTTGCCCATGCCCGATGCGCCAATGCCGCCAAATGGCAAGTCATCTTGAGCCACGTGGGTCAGGGTCTGGTTAATCCCGAAGTGTCCTGAATGCGTGCGGCCTGCGACATAATCGGCACGGGCACTATCTGTATCGAAGTAATAGAAAGCCAGTGGGCGAGGGCGACTATTAATAAACTGTAGGGCTTCGTCAATATGCTCGTATTCCAGAATAGGAAGAATTGGACCAAAGATCTCGTTCTTCATAATCTCCATTTCTGTGGTCACACCGTTTAATAGGGTCGGTGCAATTTTACGAACCTCGGTCAGAGACTCATTCTTGGCATTGAGCTCAACAATATTGGCGCCTTGTTCACGGGCATCTTCCAGATAACCTTGCAGGCGGTTGTACTGCTTGTCATTGATAATAGAGGTATAGTCGTTATTATCACGCAAGCTTGGATACATGGTGGTGACAAAGTCATTATAGTGCTTGGTAAACTCGGCCGTTTTGCCCTTAGGCAGGAACATATAATCAGGGGCAACACAGGTTTGGCCCGCATTCCAGAGTTTACCAACCGCAATCCGCTGTGCCACATCACGAATGTTCATGGCGGAATGCACCAGCGCAGGGGATTTGCCACCTAATTCTAAAATCACGGGGACAAGATTCTCTGCCGCCGCAGCCATGACAGTTTTACCTACCGAGGTTGAACCGGTAAAAATCATTTTGTCAAAAGCCAGATGGCTGAATGCATCTGAAATAACCCCACCACCATTTACCACAGCCACCAGTTCCTGCGGAAATGCTTCTGAAAGGGCATTTTCCAGTACATAACCAAAGTGTGAGGATGCACTCGAGATTTTGATCATGGCATGGTTACCCGCTGCCAAGGCACAGATCAGTGGACCCAGTGAAAGGAGCAGAGGATAGTTCCATGGTGCAATAATGCCGACTACACCTAAAGGTTGATATTCTACCCAGCCTTTCGCTGGTTGGTGTAACATGCTGATATGGCGTTTGGACGGTTTCATCCATTCGGTTAGGTTCTTGCTGTAATATTTGATATGTTCCAGACAAGTCAGAACTTCGCCAATCTTGGTTTCCATCACGGCACGGTTGCCGTAATCCTGATTAATTGCGTTAGCAAATTGATCTTGATATTTTACCAGGATATTTTTAAGTCGGGCTAAGCGATCAAGACGTTCTTTGGCGCTTGGCACAGGATGGCGTTGGTAAGCTGCTTTTTGCTGCTCAAGCAAATCATGTAGCCGTTGTACATCAACATGAGGTGTCATAGCGGTTGTTTTTGTTTGACTGTTCATAGGAGTGGACCAAAAGAAAGCTTATTATTTTTTAATTTTTAGAGTAAATACTCTAAAGTGTCAAGTCGCTTTATAGGTTTGTTTTATAACCTATTGATAATGTTATAGATGGTTAAACTCAATGTCGCACGCTAAACCGAACAAAACAAAAGATCGAATTTTGCAAATCAGTTTGCAGTTGTTTAATGAGCGTGGAGAGCGTTCGGTCACCACCAATCACATTGCGGCTGAACTGGGGATTAGCCCTGGTAACCTGTATTATCATTTCCGTAACAAACAGGAAATTATCAAGGAACTGGCGCAGCAGTATCAGGCTGAAACCTTGGAAATGCTGGCTTTGCCGGCCGATCGCCCATTGAATGCCAATGACAAGATCAGCTACTTTCAGGTGCTGAGTAATCAGTTGTGGGCCTATCGTTTTATTCACCGCGATGTGTATCATCTGGTGGAAAATAATGAAGACTTTAGAAAAATCTATCCGCGTTTTGCGGGGCAGGTGATGCAGCAGGGCCAAAAAATCTATCGCGCTTTCGTGGATGCCGGCCTGATGAAGATGACCGATTCGGAAATCGAAGCCTTGATTATTAACCTGTGGATTGTGCTGACCAACTGGACTAACTTCTTATATATGTCTGGTCATATCAGTGATAACAATCGCCTTGAAGAAAAATGGGTATGGCAGGCTTTGCGTCAGATGGTGTTTCTGGAAGGCCCGTATTTGATGGGGGAAAGCCGCCAGACTTATGAACAATTATTGAAATCATTGGGTCCATCCGACCTGTTTGCCAGCTTATCTAATCTTAAAAATGACGACGAGTGAGCCTTAGCTATTTAGTCAGGGGCAAAAAAGGGTTAGAATGCTCGGCTTGATTTTAATTTGATTCGAATAAGTGATATTAACCAAATGAACACGACTACAGCCCACACAGCGCGATTACTGATTACTTGTGAAGACAAGCCGGGGATCGTGCAAGCCGTATCGAGCTTTTTGTATCATCAGGGAGCAAACATTACCGCACTTGATCAGTACGCAACAGAAGCTCAGGGCGGGCGTTACTTCATGCGTGTTGAATTTGAACTTGATAATTTGCCATCTCGTAAAGAAGCGCTTATGCAGACTTTTGCTGTAAATGTGGCTGAACGTTATGAAATGCAATGGAAAATGAATTTCGTTGGCGAGTTGAAAAAAGTCGGTATTCTGGTGTCGAAAGTTGACCATGCTTTACTAGAACTGTTATGGCGTCATGCGCGTGGCTCATTACCATGTGAAATTACCCAGGTGATTTCAAACCATCCAGATTTGCGTGAAGCGGTTGAAAACTTCGGTATTCCTTTCCATGTTGTCCCAGTGAATAAAGACAATAAAGCTGAAGCTTATGCTCAGATTGATGAAATGATGCAAGGCAACGATTTATTGGTGCTGGCGCGTTACATGCAGATTCTCAGCGAAGACTTTGTTGCGAAATGGGAAATGAAGATTATCAATATTCACCATTCCTTTCTGCCAGCTTTCGTGGGTGCAAATCCATATAAGCAAGCCTATGAGAAAGGCGTGAAACTGATTGGTGCAACAGCACACTATGTGACGGCTGATCTCGATCAAGGCCCGATCATTGAACAGGACGTTGAACGTGTGAGCCATGACTATAACGTTGAACAGCTGCGTGAGTTAGGTGAAGACGTTGAACGTAATGTCTTGGCACGTGCGGTAAAATGGCATTTAGAAGACCGTATTATTGTAGATGGCAATAAAACCGTAGTGTTCTAAGAAACGCTATCCTGCCGTTGTATAAAAAGAACATGCCGTCAGGCATGTTTTTTTATGCCTATTTTTCAAAGCTTAGCAAATATACAAGAAAAAATGGTTGCAAATGAAAACACTTCTCATTTATTATTACGGCACTTTCATTGTTCTATCCGATGAGTGAAATCGCTTTTTTGAAAGTCTCACCATCTATATAGGTACTTAGATTCTTATGAGTCAATCTCCTGCTACATTCAACACGCCACACCCGATGAAAAAGAAAATCATCACTGCCTTAGTTGCGGTTGTGATTGGACATGTAGGAGTTCTGTGGGCGGTTAGCCACATGAAAACGATGGAGCTTAAGCCCGTCGACAAAGAGCCGTTAAAAGTACGTTTTTTAACAATTAAAGAAGATGTACCACCACCGCCACCTCCTCCTGCAAAAGTAGAGCCGATCAAGCCTAAAGTAGAGCCTAAACCTGTAGAGAAGAAGGTAGAGCCAAAACCTGTTGAAAAGCCAAAAGTTATTGCCCAGAAAGTACAGAAGGTAGAACCAAAGGTGATTCAACAAGATGATACGCAAGAGAAATTAAAGAAACAGCAAGAGTTGGAAAAGCAGAGATTAGAGCAGCTCCAGCGGGAACAAGCGTTAAAAGAGCAACAGGCTCGTGAACAGGCGTTGAAAGAACAGCAAGCCCGTGAACAAGCGCTTAGAAATCAAAGAGCAGAAGAGGAGGCCCGAAAGAGTCAGCCTGCTGCGCCTGGTGAAGTGTCTTGGTCGAGAAAACCTGCGCCTGCTTATAAAGATTCGGATTTAGAGGGTAGTGAGCGGACAATTATTGTACATATTGAAGCTGAACCCTCAGGCAAAATTTTGAATGTAACGGTAAAAAAATCAACAGGATTACCGAAATTAGATGACATCGTACTCAAAGCAGTACGAAGAGCGAAATTTAAACCAACTAAAGATGGGCGAGCTATTAATGGGGATCTCCCATTAGAGCTGGTGAAGAGTTCCTCTTAGCCTTTTGTAGCAGATTAAATCAGGAGTTCGTATATGAACTTTTCAGTTTATTGGCAACATGCAGATGCAGTAAGTAAGACACTGTATTTCATCCTATTAGCAATGTCGATTGCAACGTGGACTATTTTCATTCTGCGCATTTTAGGAACACGCCAGTTAAAACAACAGGCTTATAACCAACTGGTGCAAGCTTTGGCTGCGCTAAAATCAAAGTTACAGCCTTTATCGTTTGAACAACGTAAAGCTGTCGCTGAACAGGCATTACTTCGCCAGATCTCTGCTGAGAAATCTCAAGCAGAAAAAGGGGTATCAGTGCTTGGAACAATCGCTTCATTGGCACCGTTTGTGGGTTTGTTCGGTACAGTATGGGGAATTTTCCATGCGCTTGTTGCGGTAGGTAAAAGCGGACAGGCTGGTTTGGCTCAGGTAGCAACACCGGTCGGTGAAGCCTTGATTATGACCGGTCTAGGCCTAGCCGTCGCAATTCCTGCAGTAATGGCTTATAACATCTGTGTACGTTTCAACCGTGGCCTGGCACATGACTTACAAGATCAGGCACATAGCTTGTTAATCGATACCATGTTGCAGCAAGAAACAGCGGCAAAAACAGAAACTAAAGCGACTCAACAAAGTTTAGTTGGAGGTCAAGCTTAAAATGGGCTTTCAATTGGGTGAAGACCACGACAGTGGCATGAATGAGATGAATCTCATTCCTCTGATCGACATTATGTTGGTATTGATGATTATCTTTTTAGTCACAGCAACGGTTGCTAACCCATCAATTCCATTAAGTTTACCAAAAACAACGGCTGAAATTGTTGATCCGCCACCAAAAGCAATCACCATCAGTATTAATGACAAAGGTGAAGTGGCTTGGGATGCACAAATCATTAGCCTGGATGAGCTAGAGAAGCGTTTCCAAGAAGCGGGTCAGGCACAGACAAAACCGACAGTGCAATTACGTGCAGATAAAGAATCAAAATATGATACGGTTGCACAAGTCATGTCGCGTGCCAGTGAAGCCGGCTTAAGTGATATTGCGTTTGTAAGTGAAAACTAAAGCGCGATCGTAATAAAAAAGCAACTCGGTGAGTTGCTTTTTTTATGTCTATTCATCTTTGAGCAGGTCAAGATACTTGGCGCGGAGTTTAGACAGCTTAGGAGGAATACTGAAGTTGCAGTAACCTTGTGACGGGTTACGGGCAAAGAAGTTCTGGTGATATTCCTCAGCCGGGTAAAACGTAGGTACCGGACTGAGTTCAGTCACAATATTCAGCCCTTCATCTTCCAGACTTTGAATGACCTGCTCAGCTTGCTGCTTTTGCTCATTATCAAAGTAATAAATCACAGAGCGATATTGGGTGCCAATATCATTACCCTGACGGTTTAATGTGGTTGGATCATGAGTGGTAAAGAATACATTCAACAATTGGGTGTAGCTGATCTGCTGTTCATCAAAATCAATCAGGATGACTTCCGCATGTTGTGTATTGCCCTGACAGACCTGCTCGTAGCTTGGGTTTTGGGTAATCCCGCCGGCATAGCCACTTACCACTTTTTCAACACCTTTCAGTTGTAGAAATACGGCCTCTACACACCAAAAGCATCCACCACCTAACATTGCCTGTTGCATATAACTCCCCGATTTTTAATTTTAAGCATGCCACTAACTTAAACGAACTACCCAAAAAGTAAAAGCCCGTGTTTGAAACGAGCTTTTACTTTTTATAGTAATCGCGTTAAGGAAGCGGCTGGATGACTGTTACGAAGCTGACCAGTACTTTGCCGGATGCATCCATGAATTTAAGCTCATGGCCTTTCAGTTCATAATTGGTGGTACTTGCCAAAGCATTTGCATATTGGCGAGAAAGGGCACTATTGTCCTTGCCGATACATGCCATCATGGTTGAAGCAATTGGGCCTAGGCGTAAGATCGAACCTTGGCTTTCAAAAGTCCCCTGAATCTGGTTACAGCCATCTGCACCAAAGAAACGCTTGCCTTGAGCATCGAACTGAATGGCTGGACGTTTGCCAGAAAGATCATTGCTTTTAATCTCCACACCATTGATATGGGTAGCGATCCAGTTACGGTTATAAAGACCGATACTTTCTTTCTGAGAAGCGTTTGGTGAAGTCTGGAGAGATTCTGTGGCTGCACAACCCGTCATTGCTACGGCAATTGCCAAAGTACATGTTGTTAAAAAAGGCTTTAACATAAGATTTTAAATCCGAATCATTGTGTTTCTATAAGTATTTATTAAAAGAAAACAACATGGAGTAGCACAGGATATTCAGTATCCTTTTGTAAATGTTCAGATACTTTTAATGAAATTAGTGGAAAAATCACTCAACTTTCGGCAAACCTGCGCGAATTACATCCGAAAAATACTCGCTACTTTTATTGGACTGTTGATCGTACTGTTCAGCACGTGGGTTGATATGTGCCAGACGATACCATTCATTGATACTGTAATTCTGGTTAAGTGCTTTCAGGTCGTAAAGATAGTTGGGCAAATATCCTGAAGCCAGTAAGCGATAATCTTTCGGTAATTTTTGTGGGTTAATGGCCTGAACCATATCAAATACCAGCGTAGTGCAGTTACTGGTTAGGGTATTGTACCATTTTGCTTCACCGCGGAGCTCATCAGCCTGCTTCAGATATTCAATAAACAGCGCTTTGCGCTCGGCTGCAGGCATTTTGACCGGAAATAAATACACCTGTTCATGACGAATATTACTGCGTGTATACACAATATCTTTTTCATCTGAAGCGACTAGGCTGAGTTCATATTTACGGAAAAAACCGCCAATGGCAGAAAAATCTTCGCCTTTCTCTTTGCGGATCTCAATTGAAAATACCAAAGGCTTTTGATCGGCAAAATCAAAGCTGACCAGTGTATGTGCAATCTGCGGACCCATCCAGTAAGAAGTGATGACATTGATCCCGGTAATTTTGTTCAGATCAATGTTTCGGTCTTCCCAGCGGATGTCATACGTCCCGTCCGCATGCCAGTCAAAGTTACGAACCTTGTGTAAGCTAACCAGATCACCTTGTTTGCTATAGCTGAGCTGTTCGGCAACTTCTGGATTCCAGTCACGGTCTTGTCTGGCTTCGATAGAAAAATACCAGATCAAGGAACAGGCAAAGGCAACACAATAAATAATGATATCGGTACGGCGGCTGATGAGATGACCACTGAAATAGACACCCAGCAGGCTCAGTGCAAACAGGCTCCAGAGTACAATTGTCACCCGGCTAAAGAAGGTACCGAGCGGTTGTTGAATCCAGAGCGCAAGGCAAAGCCAGACACTGGAAAGAACCACGCATAAGGTGAACAGACCGTGTAAAAGCCCGATCCCTAAGGCAATAAAAAACTCACGTGATCCTATATTATGCATGGCAACTGCGATCCATTATTATTTTTGGTAGGTCGCAAACTCGAAAGCGACACCAGACTTCTCATCGCGATGTTGTTCTGAGTTTACTTTGTGAAAATCCTCAGAGAGTTCTGGATAATGTGCATCGCCCTGAACGTCAAGTTCCACATGGGTTAACTCTAGGCGATCAGCAATACTAAGGGTTTGAGTAAAAATCTCTCCACCCCCAATAATAAATAAAGAGGCTTTTTCAGCGTGTTGTGCATCTGTAAGTGCGCCGTTTAATGCCTCTTCGATGCTGTGTGCAACTTTAACCCCTTCGAACTGCCATTCAGGATCACGGGTAATCACCCAGTTGACACGGTTGGGAAGAGCACGGCCCATAGATTCAAGGGTTTTACGCCCCATGATCACCACACCACCTTGCGTGATGGCCTTGAAGTGCTTAAGATCAGCCGAGATATGCCACGGCAAAGCATTGCCTTTGCCGATACAGCGATTTTTATCCATCGCAACTACGTGAACAACTTCAGTGCCTTGCCATGCCATTTTATATTCTCTCTAATCTTTTAAACTGCAACGGGTGCTTTAATTGCTGGATGTGACTCATAGCCAACAATTTCAATATCTTCAAATTTAAAATCAAAAATATCGGTAATTTCCGGATTTAATTTTAATTCACAGAGTGGCAATGGTTCACGAGAAAGCTGTAATTGGGCCTGCTCAAAATGGTTGGCATATAAATGTGTGTCGCCACCTGTCCAGACAAAATCACCGACCCCTAAACCGCACACTTGCGCAATCATGTGTGTTAGTAAGGCATAGCTGGCAATATTGAAGGGTACGCCTAAGAAAACATCGGCACTGCGTTGGTACAGCTGGCAGGATAATTTGTTATCTTGGACAAAAAACTGGAACAGGGTATGACAAGGCGGCAAAGCAACTTTACCTGCTTCATTCGGATTCCAGCCAGACACGATCAAACGACGTGAGTTTGGATTGGTCTTGATTTCATTCACCAGCCATTTGATCTGGTCAAAACCATCTTGCTGATAGCTGCCATCTGCATTTTGGGTTGCGCCGAAGTTACGCCATTGGTGACCATAAACAGGGCCAAGTTCGCCTTCTGGACGGCCAAAGCGCGCCGTTTGCTCAGCCGTTGCCCATTCATCCCAGATCGTGACTTTGTTGTCTTTTAGGTATTGAACGTTGGTATCGCCTTTGAGGAACCAGAGCAGCTCGATCACGATGGAACGGAAATGTACTTTTTTGGTGGTCAGTAATGGAAAACCTTGTGAAAGATCAAAGCGCATCTGATGACCGAATACTGAACGTGTTCCTGTTCCTGTACGGTCACCTTTGTCGCCGCCATTATCGAGGATATGTTGTAAAAGGTCTAAATATGTACGCATCGTCATTCCTATCGCAGATTTTGCCTGGGCTCATCTTAGCAGAATTTAGGTAATAAATAAGGGGGCAGTTGAGCGTCATTAACTGTCGTGGTACAGACTTTGTTCTCTATTTTAATTTAGCTGCTTGTTTTATATTAAGTTCTATAAATAACGACAGAGACAATCAACAAAATGAATCTTCAAGCCGAGCATTTACCGCATATTTTACATCCATACCTAGAAAAAATTTCAGCCACTATTCTGCCAACAATTACGATGCAACTCACAGCAAGTGATGACTTAAGCTTATGGCAAAGTAAGATTGGGGGAGAGCCGTATTTACCTTTGGATACCGCTTATCCAGTCGATTCTAATGGCAATCCGTTGGCCTTGTTGGCACAGTTTAATTTTGCTGAAATTCCAAGTTTACCCAATTTTCCAGACCAGGGAATTTTGCAGTTCTATATTGCAGCCGATGATTTGTATGGAATGAATTTCGACGACCAACAACAGCAATCGGGTTTTAAGGTCTTATATTTTGATCAGGTGATTGCAGACGCAGCGCAATTAAAACAGGATTTTTCCGAGCTTGAGTTTGATGAAGATGCTTATTTACCATTTACGGGACAATACTCGATTGAATTTAACCTCACTTCTCAGCCCATTAGCCTCGGTGATTTTGCCTTTGCACCGAAGATTTTAGGGGTTGAAGAGCTTTACGATTTTGAAGAGCGATTCGAAGGTGGCGATTTCGAAGATGATTTTATCGAGCCTTATGATGAAGTTGCTTCCGCAAGTGGACACCGTTTAGGCGGTTATCCTTATTTTACCCAAACTGATCCACGTCAATATAATGAAAAAGTTCAAGATTATGTACTGCTTTTCCAGCTGGATACCGATGATGCCGAAAACGAAATTATGTGGGGCGATTCGGGTGTAGGGAATTTCTTTATTCACCCAGAAGATTTAAAGAACAGAGATTTTTCCAAAGTGCTATATAACTGGGATTGTTGTTAAATAAAAAAAGCGGATGAATTGTCATCCGCTTTTTTCTCGTGTTTGAATCTTATTCAGTCACAAAAGTCACTTTGCCGTCTGCTAAAGATTTAACACGGGCTAAGGACTCAACGCGGTAGCCTTTTTCAAGCAACACGTCACGACCCGGCTGGAATGATTTTTCAATCACGATACCGACACCAACCACTTCAGCGTTTGCTTGGTGGATCAGGTCAATAAGACCTAAAGCAGCCTGACCATTGGCAAGGAAGTCATCAATCACTAGCGCTTTGTCACTTGAGCTGATGTGCTTGTTCGAAATCGCAATGGTGCTTTCAGTTTGTTTGGTAAACGAGAACACTTTAGAACGGTAAAGGTCGTCTTTGAGTGTTAATGACTGGTATTTACGGGCGAAAATAACAGGAACGCCAAGTTCTAAACCTGCCATGATTGCAGGTGCAATACCTGAAGCTTCGATGGTAATAATTTTAGTAATACCTGCATCTTTAAAGCGAGCGGCAAACTCTTTACCAATCAGCTGCATTAACACAGGATCGATTTGGTGGTTTAAGAAAGCGTCAACTTTCAACACCTGATCAGATAGAACGATACCTTCATTTAAGATTTTCTGTTCTAAAGCGTACACGGGAGAATCCTCTAAACGGATGCTTGTTCAAGCAAAGGCATATTTTAAAAAGCATCAAAAAAAATGCAAGCCAAAATTGACCAGTTGCTTAGTTTGTTTTACCCGAATAACTGGTTAATAACAGTCCGTAAGACGATTTTCCATCATTATGCGCCATTTTTACTGGCAGATAGTCAAGTTTTGGCGCTAACCAGAACACGGTATTACGTTCAGGTTTATCATGCTGCATGACCACTTTAATGGCATCAAATGTCCCATAAGGGGTCTTGATACTTTCAGTACCCTGTTTAACAAAACGACGTTCATCCAACGCTTTGGCATCTGCAATCAAGTATTTGCTTTTCAGAGCATTATTTTTCAAATCTTCACGGATTTGCAATTCGGCATTCAACTCATCCAGCGCGCCCGCCTGCCATGCAAATGAACGGCTCTGGTCATCCTTTTTGGTATTCACCACTTTACTGCTTGGGTTGAAATTAATATTCATCGTATTGTTGTGAATCAGGATCTTGCTGCTGCGGCTGAAATTTTGTGAGGTAATTCTGTTATTGGCAAAATTAAACTGGCTAGTTTCAGAGGCAGACGCAATCGCACCGGCTTTGGCATTGAACTTATAGGTCCAGTTATTGCCTTGTTGGGAAAGGGTACGTGTTGCAGAACCCAGATTTTTATTGTTGTAGCTAAACTGATAGCTGGCCTGAAAAGGTGCCATCGCCAATGCATGACTAGATAAGCTTGCACTTAAAATGGCCGCAGAGGTAATACCCGCTACTTTCAATAATTTCTTTGTCATAACATTCTATCCTCTGAGTGATCTGGATAACTCAATCACTCATTTCAAACTACGATTGAATACTATTATGCTGCTAGATTGTGAAGAAAAGATCAGGCTTTTTACTAAGCGCTTGTTAATTTTTCGTATAAATCATGAAGTTGTGTATATGCGTGGTATGGGTTATGGTGCAACATACCACCGAATAATCAATTTGTTACTGCTTAGGGTCTTTTTGCTGAATCGGGGTGACTTCAGTATCTTCCAGCCCATCTTCATCAAAGTCGTCATCGTTTGACGGCGACAGAATTGCAGCCAGATTAACATTGCCCCAGACGATTAACTCTGCTGGACGAACCCGGGCTCGGTTTACATGCACTTTGCTCAGCGTTTCGATAATACTGGCTTTCTTGCCAAGCCAGCGATTCAGATCCAGATAAAGCAATTCATCCTTGACCTTGACGATATCAAAATGTTCCAGGATTTTACCTAGTGGATCTTCTTCACGAAATTTCTGGTAATACCAGATGGCAATGTAAAAGCCCCATTTCTGAAAAATATTCTTGAATTTTGCTTCAATGACCTGAGTATTGCTGATCTGTTCAAACACCATCAGTTGTACGTTTTGATTCATTTCCATCTGAATCAATTTCAAGTCGACCGAGAGCGTGGTATGTAAGCCTTTTACATCTAGCGTGGTATATAAGCGTAACCAGCCATCATATAAGTCGGCATGCAGGTCTTGCATCATGTCGACATTTTCTGTGACATAACGCTCCATGGTGGCATTCACAAAAACTTGCGAAAGCGAAAATTCTCTTTCTTCTTCGATGAATTCTTCTGCTTTTTGGTAAACTTTACGTAGACGTTTAAAAACGGACGAGATTAGCGTTTGCATAAAAGTTGTTCCAGAAAGTGAATTGATAGGTCATGCAATACCACGATCTTTGTATTAACTAAAAAATAAAAATAAATTTCTAACTTGCAGTGTAGCAAAATTAATTGCTACATTTTCATAAAATGATGTTATGGAAACACTGTAACTATAAGTGGATCACATTTTTGTAAATTTTTGAATATTGTTTGGGTTTTTATACGGTTATCACCGTTGGGGATGAGGCATTTTTTGCCGCTTGAATCGCATGTGGAATAAAATAAATTTTCGTTCAGCGCTGTCTGGTTATTGGTGGCAAGATCCGCTTTTTGTCGGGGCGGTTGCTTTGGCGATGCTGCTGCATGGTGCTGTACTGGCTATTCATTTTACCATGCCATCGCCTGCAGATACCTCAACCAAAGAGATTGCAGTCACTGTGCGTCCGAGTGCGGATAAAGTCAAAGAGGCGGATTTTCTGGCCCAGGCGGATCAACAGGGTTCGGGTGATTTTCGTCAAGCGCATCGTATGTCCAGTGATATGCCAGCGCCCATGCAGGCTGATGCGACAACAGGTGAGTCTACACTAGAAAGTCTGGAAAAAGTTCAGCAGAAACGTGAGCTCAAGTTTGAAGAAAAAGTCTTAATGACGGTTTTAAGCTGGCAAAAACAGGCAGAACAAAGCGAACGTAAAAAGACGCTGGATGAGTTACAAAGCCAGTTTCAGGCCAAGGCCGCGATGGTGGCGAGCTTGGAAGCACAATATTTACAACGACAGCAAAATTTTAGCCGCAAACAACGCATTAAAACGGTTGATGGCATTCAAGCCAAACAAGATGCATCCGCTGCCTATCTGGATAAGTTCCGTCAAAAAGTCGAATTGTATGGCAACCGTTATTATCCGGATGAGGCAAAGCAGCAGCGTTTAGCCGGAGAAGTGCGTTTAATGGTGATTCTGAATGCGGAGGGCGGGATTCGGGCGATTCGCTTAATCGAAAGTTCGGGACATTCCGTTTTGGATGAAGCTGCTAAAGCGTCAGTACGGCGTGGTGCACCATTTGGAGCATTTGATGCAGCAATGAAAAAGGATATTTCGGAGTTGCGAATTATACGGACTTGGCGTTTTGACCCCGTCGATGCAGAGTTTGAAGTGCATTGAAGTCAAGTATACTTTCTGATTGGAATTTATGATGATTAAAAACCAAATTAAATATCTATAAAAATCAAATGACTATATTTTTAATGAATTTTTTATAATTTAAATTAATTAAAAACAATAGTTTAAATTTATTCATTAATTATTGAATTGATAATAAAAACAATTATCATTTGCGTCGTCTTTTTTGTTAAATCTCCTTTTTGAAAATGAATGCATCCTTCTTTAAATTTTCGGGGGGAAGGATATGCATGTTTTCAAATGCACTTCCCTTTATAAGGACATATTTCATGCACCAAGATCCGACTTTGAGCCTGTTTAAAGCGCACCCGCTTGTATTGGCGATGGCAACAATTATTTTTCCATCATTGGCTTTTGCAGAAAGTAAACCATCTAATGACACTGCACAGTTGCCAACGATTACAGTCAAAGCTGAACAAAGTGATCAGGTAACGACCGAAGGAACTGGAAGTTACACAGCTAAAAGTACCAATACTGCGACTAAATTTGATTTGTCTTTGAGAGATACTCCTCAAGCTGTGAAAGTTTATACACGTGAATATTTGGATGACCGAAATATTGATTCTTTTCAAGATTTCATGAGTAATGTCACGGGCGTAACTGTTTCTCGTACAGATGAGCGTCAAAGTTATTTTGCCCGTGGCTTTCAGGTGGATTATCACCTGATCGATGGCATGCCAAGTACATCATCACTTGCAGAAGGTGATTTGGATTTGGGAATCTATGATCGCGTTGAAGTCGTCAAAGGAGCCAATGGCTTAAACTCGGGCGCAGGTAACCCTTCGATGGGAATAAATATGGTACGTAAACGTGCCAATGCCAAAGAATTCACAGGTAATGTGAATGCATCTGTTGGGTCATGGAATCGCTATACCAGTTCTGCGGATCTTTCGAATGCATTAAATGCAGATGGTTCTTTACGTGGGCGAGTTTATATAAAGCACTCAGATGAAGACTCCTTCATGGATTTCTTCTCAAGAGAACGTAATATTGTTTATGGTGCAATTGACTATGATGTTACGGATAAAACAAATTTATCCTTTGCGGCGACCTACCAAGAATTAAATCGTGATGGAATACGTTGGGGAGGCTTACCTGCTTTTTATAATGATGGGACGCGGACCAAATTTGATCGCTCTCTAACAGTGAGTTCAGACTGGACGTACTGGAATGTTAATACAACAGCAGTTTTTGCTGGCTTAAAACAGAATCTTTTTAATGATGTAAATTTAAATATTGCCTATTCCTTTCAGCGAAATGATAAAGAAACCGCCTTACTTTATATTGATGGCAAGGTCGATAAGGCAACCAATAAAAGTCTAGGTTCTGTTTCAGTGTATTCGTCAGATGCTCGTAATGATGAAAATAACATTGATATGTATATATCAGCACCTTTCACCATTGCAGATCGTAAGCAAGAAATTATATTGGGTGGTTCATGGAATAAAAGTGAATTGGTCAATAGTCGTTATGGAACCATTCAAGGAAAGGACAAAGGAACAAATGATCTGGATATTGATAAATGGAAACAACTCGATTTTTCCGATATGAATACCAAATTGCTCACTCCTATTACCAATCCACAGAAATTGCCAGGTAATACAACGACACAAACAGGTATCTATATTGCAGGTAAATTCCAAGTGCTTGATCCATTAAAATTAGTGGCAGGTGCAAGACTATCGAACTGGGAATATGAGTCTGAAGATGGTAAGGGGAATCGTGAGTTCAGAGATCAAGTCACGCCTTATATAGGGCTTGTCTATGATTTTGCTCAAGATCATTCTTTCTATGCAAGTTATACGGATATTTTTAAACCTCAAAATCGTCGCGATGTAAATGCGAATTACATTGATCCGATTATTGGTCGAAATTATGACACAGGTATAAAAAGTGAATGGTTCGACGGTCGCCTAAATACTGCGCTTTCTATATTCAGAATTGAACAAAGTAATTTTGCTGAGGAGGTCTCAGGCGTCACCGTTATTGGTGTTAAACCTGATGAAAAAGCATATAGAGCTGTTGATGGGGTTGTTAGTAAAGGGGTTGAGCTTGAAATTGATGGTGAAATAAACCAGAACTGGGGCGTGAATTTTGGTATCGCAAACTTTGAGGCCAAAGATGCTAAAGATCAGAAAGTAGCAGTCAACAGTGCTCGTACCACATCAAACTTATTTGTTAAATATAAAGCGGAACAGTGGAATGCGGGCTTTGGCGTAAATTATAGAGGAAAAACGTATACGGGAACTGGTGCCAGTTTGATTGAGCAAGATGAGGTTTTCTTGCTGAGCGCAATGTTGGGTTATAAAGTTGATCAAAATATCAGTGTGCAACTTAACTTAGATAATTTATTAGACAAGGAATATTATGATGGTATTGGTGCAAATAGTATGAACTATGGAGCGCCACGGAATGCAACATTGACTTTCCGCTACCAATTCTAAAATTGAATCAATAAAAAACGGCTGGATTCAGCCGTTTTTTATGCGCTTTGTGGATAAGTTTGTCTTTATTCACAATTCCTTTTGACTGGAATAGGCTCGTTCAATCTTACAGATTTCAACGCTAAAGTCCTGATACCATTTTTGTTTACCTAAGCGCTGAGCTACTTGATGTTCTGCATCTTGTTGCCAACGTTGAATATCTTCAAGGCTATGCCAATAAGACAGGGCAATTTCAAAACCATTTTCACTGCATGCTTCAAACTTGGCACAGTTAAACTGGCTCAAGGCTTTATGTCTGAGCATTTGGGCCATGTCTGAATACGTTGCATCAAGTTGTTTGATCGTGGCTTTAAAAATAACGATATACATAGGAGCTTGGCTTAGCTTTCATCGGCTTGGTAAGGATTGGCGATTCCCAGTTTTTTCAGAATCTCGATTTCCAAAGCTTCCATTTCTTCAGCTTCAGCTTCGCTGGTCTCATGGTCATAACCGAGTAAATGTAAAACGCCGTGGACCAATAAATGATTGAAATGATCATTTGGTGTTTTTTGTTGTTCAGCAGCTTCTTGCAAAACCACAGGAATACAAATGACTAAATCACCGAGTGGCTCTGCATCCAGTAAGCTGAGCATTTCCTCAGGGATGTCACTTGGAAAAGACAGCACATTGGTCGGTTTGTCTTTTTCACGATATTGCAGATTGAGCTCATGGCTTTCTGCGATGTCGACACAGGCAATCCCGATTTCACAATTGACATCGAAACCGACATGACGCAGTGCAGTTTCGATATTTTTTTTGATTTGCCCACGTTTGAGAGGCAATTCAGCAGCTTGAAAGTCTTGTTGAAGACTTAAATTGATTTTCAAAATAGATCCTTAGATATAAATTAGATCTACGAGCTTAGATTGAGTCTAAGAAATGTAGATAAAGATCATGGTGGAATCTTGCCATATTCTCATCCATTTGCTGGATAAGCCTTCGGCGTGACCTACTTTTGTTTTGGCAAAAGTAGGCAAAACCTGATTTTACATTATTGCAAGGTTAGATCCGCATCCTTCATTCACAGCATAGCTGTTCATCTTGCGCTCAGACAAAGCATCGCTTTGTTTATCTTCGCTCAGGTTGCGAATGACAGCTCCGAGTATCGAATTAGATTAATATTATTTAATGCTGAGCATCAGCTTTCTCATCATTTTCTGCAATCAGTGCTTCTTGTTTGGCTTTGCGTTCGGCGCGGGCCTCTGCTGACAAGCGTTGCTGCTCATTATCCCAGCCTTCGTAAGCTTCAACAATTTTTTGTACCAGTTGATGGCGCACCACATCACGTGAGTGGAAACGGGTGATATGAATTTCATGCACATTTTCCAGTACCCGTAAGGCTTGTGCCAAACCGGATTGCTGGCCGCGTGGCAAGTCAACTTGAGTCACGTCACCGGTGATCACGGCACGAGAGCCAAAACCTAAACGGGTCAGGAACATCTTCATCTGTTCAGGGGTGGTGTTTTGCGCTTCATCCAAAATCACGAAAGAGTGATTCAGGGTGCGTCCGCGCATATAGGCGAGCGGGGCAACTTCAATCACCTGACGTTCAATCAGTTTGGCTACTTTTTCAAAACCCAGCATTTCATACAGCGCATCGTAAAGCGGACGCAAGTACGGGTCGATTTTCTGGGTCAGGTCGCCGGGTAAGAAACCCAGCTTTTCACCTGCTTCAACCGCTGGGCGAACCAGCAAAATGCGCTGAATCTCATTGCGTTCCAGCATATCAACCGCAGCAGCAACCGCCAGATAGGTCTTACCTGTCCCGGCAGGGCCAATACCGAATGAGATATCACTTTGTAAAATGCGTTGTACGTAACGTTTTTGATTGGCACCACGTGGGTTGATTCGCCCTTTGCGGGTCTGCAACCAAACACTGTCAAGGCCAGTATGTTCCTGTTCTGAATCATCCATGAGTTCACGGTCGGTCTGTGAACCTTGGATCATCAAATGAATGACATCGGCACTGATTTGTGAGGAAATTTCTGATTCTTGATAGAGCCGTTGCAATAGTGCTTCGGCTCTTTCGACCGCTTCTATATCACCATCGAGATAAAAGGCATCGCCACGGTGAGTAATTTTGACATCTAAACGTTGTTCGATTTGTTTTAAATGCCCGTTATACGCACCGAGCATGCTTTTTAAGCGTTCCAATTGAATCTCAGGGAACGTTACTGTACGTCGAATCGCTGCAGTCAAGATAAACCCTTTTTGTTGCTTTGTAGGAATAACCCTTACATTACGCCACGTCAGGTTCAAGATTCAAGAGTTCTCCGTAAACTAAATTTAAAGTTTTGATTTCAGTGATCTCGATCTCTGCGAAACGACCAACCCACGTGGCATCACCGATAAAGGTGACTAAACGTGTATTGTCTGCGGTACCGATTAAAACATTCGGGTCTTTATCCGATACTTTTTCAATCAGCACGCGTTCAATTTTACCGAGCATGGCATCAGTTTTATCGATACTCGATTTTTTAATCACTTCCTGAACTTGCGCAAGTCGATCTTTTTTCACTTGCTCAGGTGTGCTATCCGGTAAGTCCGATGCAGGGGTGCCCGGACGTTTTGAATAAACAAAACTATAAGAGTGATCGAAATCTAAATCTTTAATAAATTGCAAGGTTTCAGCAAAGTGTTCATCTGTTTCCCCCGGGAAACCGATAATGAAGTCACTGGATAAATGCATATCTGGACGTACTTTGCGTAGCTTGGCAATTTTATCAATGTACACATCAATGGTGTGGTTACGTTTCATGGCTTGCAGTACATCGTTCGAACCGCTTTGTACTGGCAAATGTAGATGCGACACCATTTGCGGTAAATCACGGTAGCACTGGATCAGATCATCTGAAAATTCAAGCGGGTGAGAGGTGGTATAGCGTAGACGACCAATCCCTGGAATTTCTGCAACCAAGCGCAATAATTCCGGGAAGGTACAGATGCCACCTTCGAAGGTTTCACCACGATAACCATTCACGTTTTGGCCCAGTAAGCTGATTTCACGAACCCCTTTTTCAGCTAAACCGGCAATTTCAGCCAGCACGTCATCCAGCGGACGTGAAACTTCTTCACCACGGGTATAAGGAACCACACAGAAAGAGCAATATTTAGAACAGCCTTCCATGATAGAGACAAATGCCTTAAAGCCTTCGACGCGTGGTTCCGGCAGGAAGTCGAACTTTTCGATATCCGGGAAAGAAATATCCACCAGTTTGATTTTTTCTTTCTTTGGCTTTTCTACTTGCTCGTTATGCTGATCCAGCATTTGCGGTAAACGGTGCAAGGTTTGCGGGCCAAAGACCATGTCGACATAGGGTGCACGTTTTTGAATGTTGTCGCCTTCTTGAGAAGCAACACAACCACCGACACCAATCACCAGATCAGGATTTTTTTCTTTAAGTTTGCGCCAGCGGCCTAAACCACTGAAGACCTTTTCTTGGGCTTTTTCACGAATCGAACAGGTATTCATCAGCAGAATATCTGCATCATTCGGATTGTCAGTGAGCACATAACCGTGCGAATCACCTAATAAATCTGCCATACGATGACTGTCATACTCATTCATCTGACACCCTTGAGTTTCAATATATAACTTCTTAATTGAAACATCAGCGGTGTGCATGGGCTGGGTAACAGTGTTTTCTGAGGCAGCTTTTACAGCACTGGGAATGAATGTTTGAACCGTCATGCAGGCTCCTAAACAAGGTGGATTTAAATAAACCGCGGATTATAGCAGTATTTTTGCTTGTGCGCAGAGAATAAAAAACTGACAAAAATGGACAGTTTGTGAATAAAATTGTGTGAATTTTAATGAATATGAATCAGTAATTTACATAACACAACAATAGTGAGAAGCTAGACTTATTACACTATGTAAGCAGGCAAAATTGGGCATAGATATTGATGAAGATGAAAAAGCAGTGTGATTTAATAACAACAGGAAGACGTAAATCGAATAATAAGAACAGTTTCCGTCGTTTTATTGCCATGAGTGGAATGATTGCCTGTTCATCGGTCTATGCTTTGGATGAACAATTCAATGACGCCCTACGTGCTGCTAACTCAGGTAACACGGCTTTGCTCGATCAATACCAATATTCAATGCAGAATGATGCATTGGGTTATTATCCAGAATACTGGAAACTGAATACCAATCTCGGCTTCCAGCCTGCCACCTCGATTATCAGTTTTGCTCAGCGTTATCCGCAATCCGCAATGGCTGAGAAACTCGCGGCCGATTATGTCGAAGAAAAAGTCAAACAGGCCAGTTTCGCCGATGCCAAGCCCGTACTCAGTTATGTCACCAATCCTGATCAGGAAGAAAGTTGTGCGGTAGCACAAGTGCGTGCCAAGACGGGCGATAGTCTGGTTTTTGCTGAATATAAAGACATCTGGCTGACCACCAGTACCCAACCTGAATCGTGTAATGGCTTGGGTCGTTTGATGCTGTCTAGCCCGTTAATGAGTACTCAAGATCGTCAGCAACGTTTGTGGGGACAATTGCGCGCAGGTCAATCTGGCCCAGCAATTGCGACAGCTCAAACCATGGGCTTGAATCTTTCGCTGGCTCAGTTTAACCAGATTCAGGCCAATCCATTGGGCTATTTATGGAGTGCGCCTAAGTCCAACGATGCCGATTATGCTTATCTGATTTTTGCGCTCGGTCGTGTTGCCGATAGTGACTTAACCAATGCTTTAGGTAATGTGCAGCGTGTGGTTCAGGATGTGCCTCAACCTGTACAGAAATATCTTTACCGCACCATTGGCTATGTCGGTGGTACCACTGTGATGAAAAACGGTTTTAACCGTGAAGTGCTCAATGCTTTCGATCAGAGTTATGGTTATCCATTTAGCCCAGAAGAAGCTGAAATCTACGCGCGTCAGGCGATTCGTTTCGGGGCCTGGGAAAGTCTGATTCGTGCCATTGATGCAATGTCGGTAACCCAAAAACAGGAAGATCGCTGGCAGTACTGGTTAGCACGTGCCTCTGAGCAACGTTCCGATGGTGGTTCTAAGCAGGCGGCTCAGCAGATTTATCGTAAACTGGCACAAGGTGGCGACGATTATCATAATTTGCTAGCCAAAGACCGTATTGGTGAACGCTATAACCATCAGCCTTATAATGAACAGCCGAGCGCTCAAGATACCCAGCGTCTGAACCAGAATATTCATTTTCGCCGTGCCTTTGCGTTAAGAAATATCAATGCGCCTGCAAACTATACCAACCGTGAATGGAACTGGGCGGTCCGACAGGCTTATTTGCAACATGATGATGGTTTGTTGCTTGCTGCAGCAAAACGCGCGCATGACATGGGCTGGTATGATCGCGCCATTTATGCGGCTGACCGGACCACCTCTCGGCATAACGATACCTATCGTTATGCAACACCGCACCGCAGCAATGTCACCAGTCATAGTTACAATGCTGGTATTGATCCCGCTTGGGCATATGGTTTAATGCGCCAGGAAAGTCGTTTTGTGACTTCTGCACGTTCCAATGTCGGGGCAGGCGGTCTCATGCAGATTATGCCAAACACCGCAAAACTGATTGCACGCCAAATGGGTGAAACCTATAACCCTGCGGCATTAAGTGAAATGAATACCAATATTCGTTACGGTACCTATTACCTTTCTATGATCCAGAGTCAATTGAGTGGCAGTTCGGTACTGGCAACGGCAGGCTATAACGCTGGTCCGAATCGTGCCCGTCGTTGGCAGCCGGATAATCAGACCATGGCCGCAGATCAGTACACCGAAACCATTCCATTACTGGAAACACGTGACTATGTGAAACATGTCATGACCAATGCCACGCACTATGGTGTGGTATTGGGACAGGGCGCACAGTCGTTAGAAAAACGCATGAGTACCATACCTGTGCGCAATAGTCCTTAAACACACGAAGATGTTTAATTGAGATAATGAAGTTTTTGCATTTGATGAAAGCCGTCGACTTATTAAAAGGGCAGTGGATGAAAGCGATACAGGCATTGATCTGTTATCTGGCCTTATCATTCGCTGCACCGTTATATGCAGCTGATAAACAGGATGTTGCCGGTTATGTCATGCATGTACAAATGACGCCTGCTGCCTGCGCATTTGATTCATCAAGACAAAAACAACGTAAATGTCTGGAAGGCTATTCGCTGACCATTGCAAGTTTGCTGCCTGAAGTGCCATTAAACCGGGATTGCTCGACCAAGACCTCTGCGAGATTGTCACCATTACAAGCGAAAGTGGTTGCACGGGTTATGCCGGATGAAAATGCACGGGTCCAATTGTGGCAGGATGTGGGCGGCTGTATGCCAATGAATGCCAGCCAATATTTTAGAACCATTATTAATTTTGCTGAACGCCTGAAAATACCGGCTGACTTGACCAGTCCAAATACCATTGAAGTACAAAAAGAAAGCCTGAGACAGCAGTTTACCAAGCTTAATCCATCGTTGCCGCCAAATGGCATCCGTTTTACCTGCCAATCTTCAAAATTTAATTCGGTTTTGACGGAAATTCGGGTTTGTTATCAGAAAAATGGTCAATATAAACAATGTGCTAGCCATATTTTGACGGGCTGCCCAAGTGAGTTTACGATTAAAGGTAGTTATTAGGCTTTTACCTAGTTTGATTTGTATTTTCTATTAGACTTTCGTTGAAATTCATTCTCTTTTACATGCATATGCATTCGCTTTAGAGTACAATCTTTGCCGTTTATGATAATTCGGTTGAATAACAATAACGTTCAATCGTGCTAACGCATCTCATTGGAGAATATCACATGAAGCAACCCGTTCGTGTTGCCGTTACAGGCGCTGCTGGTCAAATTGGTTATAGCTTATTATTCCGTATCGCAAGCGGCGAAATGTTAGGTAAAGATCAACCAGTCATTTTACAATTGCTTGAAGTTCCTTTTGAGAAAGCTCAACAAGCGCTTAAAGGCGTGATGATGGAACTTGATGACTGTGCTTTCCCGTTATTGGCAGGCATGATCGGGACTGATGATCCTAAAGTTGCATTTAAAGATGCTGATTACGCGTTATTAGTTGGTTCACGTCCACGTGGTCCAGGTATGGAACGTGCTGACTTATTAAAAGTAAATGGCGAAATCTTCATTGGCCAAGGTCAAGCATTGAACGAAGTTGCAAGCCGTGATGTTAAAGTATTGGTTGTGGGTAACCCTGCGAACACCAATGCTTACATCGCAATGAAATCTGCTCCAGATCTTCCTGCTAAAAACTTCACAGCAATGTTGCGTCTTGACCACAACCGTGCGTTGACTCAACTTGCTCAAAAAGCAGGTGTTGCAGTTTCTGACATCGAAAACATGACTGTTTGGGGTAACCACTCTCCAACTATGTATGCTGACTACCGTTTCGCAACAGCAAATGGCGTAAGCTTAAAAGACAAAATCAACGATGCGGCTTGGAACAAAGATGTGTTCCTTCCAACTGTTGGTAAACGTGGTGCTGCGATTATCGAAGCGCGTGGTTTGTCTTCAGCTGCTTCAGCTGCGAATGCTGCAATTGACCATATGCGTGACTGGGCGTTGGGTACTAACGGCAAATGGGTCACTATGGGTATTCCATCTGATGGTTCTTATGGTATTCCTGAAGGCGTAATG
Source organism: Acinetobacter sp. WC-323 (assembly GCF_000314615.1). Classification (NCBI taxonomy): domain Bacteria; kingdom Pseudomonadati; phylum Pseudomonadota; class Gammaproteobacteria; order Moraxellales; family Moraxellaceae; genus Acinetobacter; species Acinetobacter sp. WC-323. The sequence continues at coordinate 5,470 of NZ_AMZS01000058.1, read as the reverse complement.
TTCGGTTTCCCTGTAACCACTGAAAACGGTGAATACAAAATCGTTCAAGGTTTAGAAATTGACGAATTCAGCCGTGAGCGTATCAACTTTACGCTGAACGAGCTTGAAGAAGAACGTGCAGCGATTGCTGACATGGTTAAATAATTTATCAGTTTGATAAATTGAAAAAAGCACTCTCTATAGAGTGCTTTTTTTATACATGAATCACAAAAAACAACAAGAAAATATAGACATACCTAAGCATATTCGCTGAGTTTGCTGTTAAATTATTTTAATCAGAAGTACTTATGGAGAATAACAATGTTTGAACAACAACCCACACTGGAACTTTTATTTGAGCAACTTGGGCTTGGGGCAGATGATGCTGCAATTGAAAGTTTTGTGAAAACGCATCAGCTTGGTGCTGACCAGAAATTGCATGAAGCCGAGTTCTGGAGTGCGGGTCAGCGAGATTTTCTGAAAAGTCACTGGGACAAAGATGATGACTGGGCCATTGTGATTGATGAACTGAATCAACAGTTGCATGTAGACAGTACCAAGTCATAATTCGATAAAAATAAAGCTCACATCAGTGAGCTTTATTGCGTAATAGGGTGCTAAACCAGTCTTCTTTACGGACTTCAACAAAAGCGGGGTGAAGCTGTAATAATTCCAGATCATGTTCTAGGCAAGAGACATACTTTTTCAACCAGTGTCGTGTTAAGGCCTGTTCTTGCTTAACGGCAGATGCATAAGCCAAAAAGAAATAGATATCAAGATGCTCATGATGTGCCAAGGGCTTTAAGATCTGCTGAGTAATGAGGGCAAAACGTTGCTCTTTGGTCAACTCGAAATAAATCATATAAGCTTTGGCTAAAGACAACGACAGGTTGAGATACAGGCTTAAGGGCATTTCCTCATATTCAATTCGTGCCTGTTCAAGCAATACGATTGCTTCTTGCAAGAAATGCAACTGTTCCTGACGTACATGACTCAGTACAACCAGCTGTAAACGCAGGTCTGCACGCTCTAAAGCAAGTTCAGGACTATTGTTCTCTAAAAAGAGTTGGTCAGTTTCACCAATGCGTGCAATGACTTGTTTAGTTTCGTTCGACATGTATTGATCCAGAATCGTCAGTTATGCCTAGGTATATAAGGCTGTTTTTAGCAATTTAAAGGGCTTGGCCCTGATTCCAGATTGAGCTTCCACTACGTAACCATGCAGTAATCGACAAGCGCTGTTGTTTTGAGCGTAGGACCTCATGTAATAAATCGCTCTGGAAAATCGCCAGACGATTAGGCGAGGGCTGGATAATATGCCATTGACCATTTTTATCCTGCAAACGTAATTGACCGCCCCAATCTTCTTGCCAGCTTTCATGCACATAGAATACGGTGGAAATCATCCGGTCATTTTTTTGTTGCGGATTGTCACGATGCAAAGCATAAAATTCACCTGCGTTATAGCAGGCAAAATGTGCTTCTACTTCTTTGATGCCGAGATAAAAGGCCTGATTTAAAGTTTGTGATAATACTTCTAAGGCCTTGAGATGCTGTTGGGCAATCGGTAACTGACCATCAATCCAAAGAATATGGTCACTCCGGATATGACTGACCACACCGTTTTGTACTCCCGCTGCTCTGAATTCAGCAAGATGAGAGGTGCATTCATGAACAAGAGAGTGTACATATTCATGTGAATAGACATCATCAATTAAGGCAAAGCCAAATTCATTTAAATCATCCAGAATTTGCTCTAAATTCCATGATTCAGCAAGAGAGGTGGGTTGCATGGCACTCCAGTTTAGGATGGGTTGGATTAAAGTGCGATTTTAGACGATCACATCAACGCTAAAGAATAGTTGAGGGGACGCTGATATTTCAATCATGCCTTGCGTTATAAGCTAAAACGACATAAACGAGGCATGGAACGTAGGCAATGGCGATTCCCTTGTCAAGTTTCATAACGAAGTTTAGGGCAGTTTTAGCTATAACCCTGAGCAAAAGCAAAGCATTGCTTTGATTGCAGCGCAAGGCGAAGCTCAAGGACTGCGACATTTTTTGCTGCTTCGGCGTTATGCTTCTCTTATTTAGAATGCTAAATTTCGAAAACCATGCCTTGTATCAGCTAAAAAATGTCAACAGTCGCAATGAGAGCTAGGGCTCGCAAGGTGAAATGTCATCGGCCCCTATTTTCATGTTAAACTACCCGTTGAATTGAGGAATAAATTGTCAACATGAATTACCGTCACCATTTCCATGCGGGTAACTTTGCCGATGTTATGAAGCATGTACTTTTGCTTCAACTGCTTGCTCGCTTAAATACGAAAGATAAACCTTATCGATATATTGATACCCATGGTGGTGCCGGTAAATATGATTTATCGACTTCTGAAGCACAAAAATCAGGTGAATTCTTAACGGGTATTCATCGTTTGGTCAAACTTGACGATTCGATTAAACGAAATGCACCGGAAGGGGTAAAGCAATATCTTAAAATTGTTGAAGATATGCGTGCAGCTTCGGGCAAAGGTGCTTATCCAGGATCACCTTGGTTTGCGCTTGAAGGCATGCGTGAAACAGATAAAGCGACTGTGTTTGAAATGCAGCGTGACGTGTTTCAGCAATTATATTTTAATATTCGTGATAAACGTGCTGGCCTGCATGAGCGTGATTTTTATGAAGGTCTGATGGGGGTCATTCCACCAAAAGAAAAGCGTGGATTGGTCATGATTGACCCACCTTACGAAATCGAGCGTAAAGATTTTCCACAGCTGGTTGAATTACTGCAAACCGCTCATAAAAAATGGCCAACAGGGGTATTCGCTGTTTGGTATCCAATCAAAGATCGCGCGATGATTGACCGTTTTGAAAAGAAAATGTTGAAAACCGGTATTCGCCGTCAATTGATTTGTGAAATTTGTGTATGGCCAGATGACACACCAGTCGGTTTGAATGGTTGTGGTTTGTTAGTGATTAATCCACCTTGGAAATTCTCGGAAGATGCGGATCAGGCATTACAATGGCTATTTCCACATTTGCGTATGAGTGAAAATGGTGGACATGCTGCAGTGCGTTGGTTGGTGGGTGAATAACCCATCAACGTCCAAATATTCTTGAGGAATTGAAAATAATGACAAATTCTCTTAAACCTGATTCTGATTTAAATAAAGATGCCCATTCTTTTGATGGCATCACTTTTGAAGTAGAAGAAGAAGAGCATACGCACGAAGGACAAAAAGTGAAACGTCGTGGCATTTATTTGTGGCCGAATTTAATTACAACGGCTGCACTTCTTTCTGGTTTCTACTCAATTATTGCCAGTATGAATGGCAATTTTAACCAGGCAATCTATGCCATTTTCCTGGCTGCATTACTTGATGGCCTAGATGGTCGTGTGGCACGTGCAATTGGTGCGCAAAGTGCATTTGGTGAACAATACGACTCACTTTCTGACTTATTGGCTTTTGGTGTGGCGCCTGCAATCTTGATGTATAGCTGGAGCTTGCATGACCTTGGGCGTATTGGTTTAGCCTGTTGCTTTATCTATACCGCTTGTGCAGCTTTCCGTCTAGCGCGTTTCAATGTACAGATTGGTGTAGTGGATAAGCGCTATTTTATCGGAATTGCCAGTCCGCTTGCCGCCGTTACCGTGATTTCATTAGTATGGGTTGGTCGTGATTTTCCGTTTATCTTTGATTTAAGAGATATTGTGATTCAGGTGATTAATTCGGTGGTCATGGTCGCAGTCGGTTTACTGATGATTTCGAACATCAAATACTATTCATTTAAACAAATGGATCGTAAACGTGTACCTTTTGTCGTGATGTTGCCTGTGGTCTTGATTTTTGCTGCAATCACGTACAACATTCCTGTAGGGATCTTGATTGTATGTATTCTCTATGTGCTTTCAGGATTTGTAACGACTTTGTTTGCCAAAAAAAATGATGAAAAAATAACAACCTAAAATTCAGGAGGTTCAGTATGCCAATATTGATGAGTAATAATCAATTAAAGCAGCTGAACCTCAATAAGTCAGATGCTTTAACTTTTCACCCGCCTAAGGGTTTATTTAAAATTGTTTATCAGGCCCTGATCCTGCCGAATTTGCCTGAGCCATTTCATTATTTCAATTTTATTAGCCTGATTGGACAACCCCGTATTCCGATTTGCTATAACGCCAGTGCCATTACCACGACGGCTATTGATACTGCTACTGTTCTGGTCAGTAGCAGCGCATCTACGGTGGGGCATCTAAAAAGTTATAGTGCAAAAGAACAATGCCAGTTAGAAGTAGATCGCTATCAGTTTCTTGATGTCGATCATATTCAGGCCGATTTTCCTCATTATTATTTTAAACGGAATGATGAAGAACTCAGTTGTCAGCTCAAAGTGAAGATCTGCACGGATATTGAAAATCACTCGGCTTTGCAATGGGGGGTGGCAGATTACTGGTATGTCTCTTGCCAATGTGAGGGTGAAATTGTTTATAAAAAACAAAAATACCAAATTGAAGCGCGAGGTGTCTTAAAACATGCCCGGGCGATTTATTTTCCTTTTATCGCTTTTCATTTTTTCACCTATCAAATTATTCAGATTCATCCTGATTTGCAAATCATCATGTCTGAACTCAGAAACCAATGGAATAACATTGTCTTTTCACGGATAGAAATACAAACAAAAGAGACCAATGTTGTCTATGAACATCAAGTCGTTCTGGATATCACCCGTGTATATCCGAAAGTCAAAACACCGAATGGACGGGAAATGTATTTGCCACGAGAGTTTATTTGGCAGTATCAAGAAAAAGATGAAGTGATTTTCCAGTTGCAGGCCAAAAGTCGGGGAGACTATAAGTTTGGTCTTGCTGCAGGATATGTAGGTAGCTTTCATTACCAGCTATTATGGAAAAATAAAAATTATGAAGGTACCGGATACTGTGAATATATCGATTGCAGACCATTACATTGGCAGGAAAAAAATAAAACCGAGCAAATAATCGACCAAATTCCGCATTTTCAGCCTTATTTGTGTAAAAAATAGACGCTTAGTTAAATTATTTAAATAAAAATTGAAAAGGGTGTTGCATTGGGTTGGGAATACTGTAGAATGCACATCCATCGGCGGTGATGCAGATAAAAACTTGTTGAGAAACAAGGATTTGGCTAAAATGGTTGGATTCTTGAGTTGGTTGATAAGTTTGCTAAATATCTAAATTACCTGTTGACTTTTAAGAAATTGAGAGTAATATAGCCGACCTGGCTTGATGATGACGAATCATCGAGAAGATCATTAAGAGAATAGAAGAACAACTTGTGTGGATTTTTACTGGTTGATCGATCGAAAATATTTCATTGATTAATTGGTTTAAATTTCTCGAAGTTTATTTGAGTAAATATTAAGTCAGTAATTGATGAGCCAAGATTTGTAGCCATAAGCTACTAATGATTTTAAACTGAAGAGTTTGATCATGGCTCAGATTGAACGCTGG